>DATNAF010000123.1:0-3438 GCA_035572845.1 Terriglobales bacterium | reverse complement strand
ATGTAGCCAACGCTGCGACCGGTTCTAGGATCAATTCCGGTGGTAGCCACCAAATTGCCTTGCAACAAGGCCCCTCGGTTTGGCGCCGCGTCAGCAAAAAACGCAACTGCCAGCGGGTTCGCGAAGTTCGGATGATTTGTCAGATTAAAGAAGTCGGCCCGCAGTAACAACTGCCAGCGTTCCGTGAGCGACGTGGTCTTGCTGAAGGCAAAGTCGAAGTTGCGATAGTTCGGCCCGATCAGCGCATTTCGCCCTAGGTTTCCGTAGTGGCGAGTACCCGGTTGGCAGGAGTCCGCAAATCCATCCAGCACAGTATTTCCCACGAAATTGCACGGCACCGTGAAAGAATTCAAATTCAAGAACTGCGCGGGATTGCTCGTGTTGTACTGAATTGGCCCGACCACATCCGGACGATCATAGAATTCTCCGCTGCCGCTGTAGTCGTCGATAAAGTTGTAGTTCATCGAAAAGGGATGTCCGCTCATCAATGTCAATATGCCGCTCACCGACCAGCCTGCACCCAACTTCTCCTGAGATCCCCATTTCGGCAGGTCATAGGTGCTCGACCACACGAAGCGATTTCGAACATCGAAGTTTGAGGGTCCCTTGTCCGCCTGGACATTATTGCTGTTCTGCGGCATCGATGCGTTGGGGACATAATCCTGGCTATCGCTGGCGGTATCAATCGAGTGCGCCCACGTATACGCAATTTGCTGGTTAAATCCATGAAAATTCTGCTGCGTAAACGAGACTTGCATGGAGTTGTAGTTGGAAGTCGACGACGCTTCCAGCTCGTTTAAGTAGAACGGGCCGAACGGCTCCAACGAGCTCATCGGCGCTAAGTTGGGGTACTTTCGCAATGTGCCGTCGTTGATGCAAGTACACCCAAGGTCGGCAGCCGTGATCTGTGCTTGCGTGGGCTCATTCAGATCGCGTAGCCGAAGCAGTTTGCGCCCGGACGATCCAACGTATCCCAATTGCAAAAAGCCGTTGTGAAACAGCTCCTGCTGAACATTCAAGTTGTAGTTGTAAACGTAAGGCGTCCGCATGTTCTGCGGAACAGTCGAAGCGTCGCTGGTTACGTCTCTAACAAAAATCGGTGTATCCGGCGCCAGCACGGGGTTTCCGCTGGCCGGCTTAAATATTTGCACCGGAGCTGCGCTGATCGGATTGTAGGCAACGCCGGCGTTGAACGAGTTCTCGTAAATTTGCCCGGTGAAAGCGTCCTGCGAAAAATCATCATAGAAAACGCCGAAGCCCGACCGCACCACGGTTTTGCCTTTGCCGGTCACATCCCAGGCAACACTCAGGCGTGGAGCAAAATTGTTGAAGTCCTTGTTGTAGAGAGGACTTCTCGCGACCAGCCCCGCAGTCGGGTCGTAAGCGGTCATCAGCCCGTTCTTCTCGTGCATCACGCCAAAATAGTCCCATCGCAGGCCGGCATTGACCGTCAGTCGATTGCTCAGGCGGACCGAATCCTGAACGTAAAAGCCCTCGCTGTCCTGCACCGCGTGACGGTCGGTGTTCCCCACCTGTTGTCGCGGCGAGAATAGAACCGTGTTGGCAAATGTTCCTTGAAGAAAATCTGAGAGGTTATTAAAAACCAACACGCCTCGCCCGCTGAAATCGTTGAAGGACGCAACTGTGGTGCGACGGAATTCGAATCCAGCTTTGACGTTGTGCTTGCCCGTGACCCAGGTGTAATTGTCAAACAGTTGCCAGTTTGTATCCACCCGGTTGCGGGGATTGGAAAATGGTGATGACCCTAGATTAGAGAGTTCCCCGAAGCGGATGGTGGGTAGTCCATAATCATTGGTGCTAGTGACACCCGTGTCCATGTGCAGCGTCTGTTCTGGATTGCCGAATACGCCGGCATCGGCCGCATAGAATCCGTTGCGATAGCGGTTCCAGCCTAAGCGCGCCTCATTGGTCTGATTAGGTTTCACTACGGTGACCATGCTGATCGAAACCAGCTGTGTGCGAATGGGAGCATAAGTATTTGTGCCCGGCAAGTTGTTGCCTCCAGCGAGGCCGAGCGGGAAACTCTGATTGCTGTTGCCAAAGAAATATCGGCCGCTCAACTGGCTGTTGTGGCTGAGAGTTTGATCCAACTTAACGATCATGCTATCGACATTGTTGTAGGCTGCGGCGGCATCGGCCGAGTTGGGAGATCCCGCCTTGACTCCTGCAAGGTTTGCCAACGGCCAGATGTTTGTTCCGCCCGAGCACTTCGCAGTTGAATTGCAGAAATTGAAAAAATTGAGAATGACGGGGTTGATTACACCTGCCGGCTGATTCTGAATACACGCGATTATTGACGTGGTGCACTGCGATGGATCGCTTCCTGGAATACTGTTTACCGCCTGGAAATAATCGTTGGCTATGGTGCCGCCATTCGCCATGCCTGCATTCAAGGTTGGCACAACATTGAGAGATGTAATAGCCAGCCCTTCCCTTTGTCCTTCATATGCCAGATAGAAGAAGGTCTTATCCTTCACGATCGGGCCGCCTATAGCGCCTCCGTATTGGTTATTGCGAAACGCATCTTTGGGTCCTTCCGAGTTGAAATAGTTGCGTGAATCGAGCACTGCGTTGCGAAAATCTTCGTAAGCTGCTCCATGAAACGCGTTGGTTCCGCTCTTAGTGACGATGTTCACGACAGCGCCAGAATTCCGCCCGTACTCGGCCTCAAAATTCGAGAGCACCTTCAGTTCAGCCACCGCATTGAGCGGCAGCACCGTTCCTGGTGTGCCGAAAACTCCGCCCTGGTTGATCGCCGGCAGATTGCGATAACCGTCGTTCATATCGGTGCCATCGAGAAGAAAATTATTGGCGCGTCCGCGGTTGCCGTTGGCGCTGAAAAGTCCATAAGAGCCCGGCGAATCTCCGCCGCCATTCGGCTCACCCGCGGCCCCAGGGACCATGATCAGCATCTTGGTGTAATCGCCACCGTTAATCGGCAAGTTAATAATTTGCTTATCTTCGAATTGTCCTCCCAGCGTGTCGGTGGAGGTCTCGATTTGCGGCAGGGACTCGCCGGAAACCTCGACTGTAGTCGCCACCTGGCCGGCTTTCATGGCAACATCAACCCGCTTTTCAGCGGCAACATCAATCGCGATTCCCGTGATCGCGGACGTCTGGAATCCACTCTGGGTGACGGTCACGTTATAAGTGCCAATCGGCAGCTCCGGCACGGCGTAGCTGCCATCAGTGTTGGTCTGAGTGGTGCGCTCAAGTCCAGTATTCACGTTGTGAACCGTGATTTTTGCACCGGAGATAACGGCGCCTTGCGGATCCGTGACTGTTCCTAAGATTGTCCCGCGAAAAGTTTGCGCGATGAGCGAAGCGGAGACGAACAGCAGCAAAAAGCCCAGACGCGATCTTAGCCTCATAAAGCCCCCTTGCGATTCATTCCTATGGATGGCACGGATTGTAGAT
>DATNAF010000122.1:0-4391 GCA_035572845.1 Terriglobales bacterium | reverse complement strand
CCGGTTAATGATGTCAAGAAACAGGGCATTAGCACTCTGTCTTGGGCTCATTTTTTGCGTTGCAATTGCGAACACGGCGGCCGCCCAGACCGTCGTAGTCGATGCCTCTCCCTCTCACGTCGCAAATACGTTCAGTCCTGTGCGTTCTTTGGGTGCGGCTATTGATCGACTGAAGACCGGGACGCCCGATCACTTGCTTACCAACCCGCTTCTAAAAGAGATCCTCAATTCCGGATGGCAAACGGTAACTTATCGTCAAAACACCGAGCTCATGGTTGAGGCTTGGCATTGGAATCCACGCGGCACATGGAGCGATGCCAAAAATCAGCAGGGCTACTTTGTTGGCAATGCTCAACCCACTGAGGAGATGATCCGCCATTCCTGGGCAGCGCCGCTTCCGCATCGTGGATTTAGCCGGGGAGACGGAAACGGCTGGTCACGCCTTACCGACGGCGATCTGAAATCTTATTGGAAGAGCAATCCTTATCTCACCAAAGCTTTCACGGGCGAAGATGACTCGCTGCACCCGCAATGGGTAATGATCGATTTAGGCAGCAAGGTCCCGGTGAATGGCATACGCATTGCATGGGCCGGACCCTATGCCAAGCGATATCAGGTGCAGTTCTGGACCGGAGAGCTTGAACCTTTTTACGACGGCACTACCAAGGGCACGTGGCAAACGTTTCCGCTCGGTACGGTAACGGATGGCAAGGGCAGAGACACTACGCAGAAGCTAGTTTCGTGGACGATTCCGGTACGTTATCTACGCATCTGGATGACCGAATCTTCGAACACTTGCGACAGTCACGGCTCCGCGGACAAGCGAAATTGCGTCGGATATGCCATCAACGAACTTTATGTTGGCGCTCTCTCGGCCGATGGCGAGTTCAACGACTACGTTACTCATTTCCCCAGCCGTAATCAGACTGTGACCTGGCCTTCTTCAGTAGATCCCTGGCACGCAGCTTCCGACATGGACGAATCGAGAGGCGACCAGGTTGGGTTCGACTTCTTCTTCACGTCTGGAGTGACTCGTGGACTTCCAACCATGGTTCCGATCGCGATGTTGTATTCCACACCTGAAGACGCAGCCAACGAGATTGCATACTTGTACAAACGTCATTATCCGATCTCCTGGATTGAAATGGGAGAGGAAGCCGACGGCCAGCACATGCTGCCTGAGGACTACGGCGCGTTGTACCTGCAATTCGCCAGCGCAATTCACCGGGTTGTGCCCGAAGCCAAGCTGGGAGGCCCGCCATTCGAGGGAACACTTGAGGATGTGGAAGTATGGCCGAACGCTGACGGCGAGGTTTCATGGCTCGGGCGATTCCTGGATTATTTGAAGGCGCACGGCAGATCAAACGACTTCACCTTCTTTTCGTTTGAACACTATCCCTATCAGGACAAGCCCACATACTCGTGGGCCGACCTTTATCCCGAGCCGGATTACGTGCGCCATATTGTTCAAGTTTGGAAGGACAACGGATTGCCCGCGAATATTCCCTTTTTCATGACCGAAGGAAATATCGGAGGCGGCGCTGGCGTTACAACCGTGAAGGGCGCACTGTGGCTCGCTGATTATGTAGGGTCAATGATGACTGCCGGGGCCGGAGCCACGTATTACTTCCACTACATGCCATCTCCGGGACACTGGGGCGGTGCTTACCCTCTCCTCTTGATCGACGAAAACTACAACGTGAAAGCCTATCCGCCGCAGTACATGGCTTCACAGTTGATCACGAAAGAGTGGGTCGAACCTGTGGATGCGCCGCACAAACTCTTCAAAGCTTCAAGCGATGTTACAGACGCTGCGGGCAATGTGCTAGTCACCGCTTACGCCGTTGAGCGTCCTGACGGGCGTTGGTCCCTGATGCTGGTCAATCGCGACCAGTACAACGACCATGCTGTAAAGGTGGTTTTCAAAGATGCTGCAGACGGCCGCGATAGCCACTTCTCAGGCGCAATAGATCGAATTACTTTCGGATCGAACGAATACCAGTGGCATCCGGAAGGAGAACGCGGTCACGCCGACCCCGATGGTCCGCCAGCCAAGTCAACGGTCACCGGCAGCCCAGACGCGGTCTACAGTTTGCCTATGGCATCCATCACGGTGCTGCGTGGATCGCTGGGAACAAATTAGCGCAAACATCCGTTACTGACAGGTTGACTGTAATCGCCTGTTTCCAGCAATTGCGGGCCGGCAAAATTTCGGAGTAAAGTTTTGCCATGGAAAAGACAACCTTTTCTTTTGAGTTTGAAGACCACTCTCCCCGTTCCATCACGTATGAAGTCGAGCAGGGCGGACGGCTGAGCGCATCGGTTGAAGACGGCGTCCCGTTCATTTATGCAAACCGCGAGGGGATGCTGACATTGGCAAAATTGCTACTCCAATTGAGTCTCGGGAAGTACAAGAACGGCTTTCACATACACTTGCGTTCCGATTTCAGCGATGATGCCGGAAGCGGGACGTCCTGACGCTCCTCCTCAACGAGGGTCAGTGAGTGATAACGCCTGGATTACAACAACTACGGAAATCTCCTATGGAAATCTCATTACACTTCAGCGTCTTAGCATTTACAATCCCCCGGAATCGCGGAGGCGGATGTAGTCGATGCGAGTTCGTTCGAATCTGTTGAGGCAAGCGTTCACGGCCATTGTTCTCTTTGCGACATTCGCTCGGGGCGGACTCGCGCAGGATTGCCGCGTTGAGACAATCGTTCGCGTCATCGATAAGCATGGTCAGCCTGTCACGAATATCACCGCCGCTGAAATAAGAGCAGAAATTAACGGCAACCTTGAGAATATAAGCTCGCTTTCTCTCACCATGCCGGAGATTATTCTGATCCTCGATGTCAGTCCCAGCATGAAACATGCTTGGAATCAATCGTTGGCTGCAGCGAAGCAGTTGGCGGAGAAGACTGAAAACGTCGATACATTTATTTTTCGTGAGAGAGTTCAAGGGTACGCAATCGGTCGCTCCAAGAGCGAGGAATTGTTAGATCAATTGTCAAAGCAGGGTCCGCCTTCTGGGTTAGGCGGAACGGCTCTGTATGACACTCTGATCGAAATAGCGGGGCGGGTGACCGCACACAATGCGGCAATAGTGGTAATCAGCGACGGTGGGGACAATATGAGCCAGCATTCATCCGACGCAACCGCGTCACTGTTCCTACATTCTTCTTGGCCGCCCGTGTTCGCTTTAATCCTCGACTATGATGAAACGGGCAGGCTCCGCGGATACTTCAAAAAAATTCCTGCTGCGACAGGTGGAATGACTATCTATCCGCCGTCGGCGTCGAAAGTTTCGAATGCCGCAGAAGAATTGGCAGCTGTCGTCCTCAGCCCATTCGTGCTGACGCTGCAAGTACAGCGATCGATAACTGATATGTCAAAGCTGAAGTTGGAGGCTGTCGGACCAGGCGGTAAACAACGGAAAGATATCAACGTGCTTCATGTTGCCGAGATTCCAGCTTGTAAGAGCCGGTAGGTCGAGCATACCCAGATGACAGGAAAAATCTCAAGTTCGTTTTGTGACAGGATATGCCGAGAACTAGTATTTTCGATATGCCCGTCGCAGCATCGTCTCGGAAATGCGTCGAGTTCTTTAGCACCATTCTCGGAGCCGACCCCTATGCGCCAAATCATTTCGACGTTATGCGTTTTTATCCTTTTAGTTGCGCCTTGCGCTTGGACCCAGGCCACCAAAACGCCGACCAGCCGCCGAGGACCGAGTGTCGCCGTCGGCAGCCAGGGCGTGGTTGTTTCCGGTAGGCCTGCGGCCACTGCGGCCGGGATCAAGATTCTGGAAAACGGCGGGAATGCGGCCGATGCAGGCGCCGCTACTCTGCTGGCGCTATCCGTAACTTATGTAGGCGCGTTCTGTGTGGGAGGAGAAGTTCCGATTCTGGTTTACAACGCAGACCAGAAAAACGTGAAGCTGATCGAGGGAGTCGGCGAGGCGCCTCGCGATCCCAAGGCAATCGGTTGGTACATGCAACACGGAATCCCTGATGGTGATGTCAAGGCAGCCGCTGTGCCGAGCACCATCGATGCGGTCGTCACCCTGCTGAAACTTTACGGAACCAAAAGCTTCGAAGAGGTCGTGCAGCCGACGCTTGCCATTCTCGATGCGGGCGGTCCCACTTGGTACATCGATACCGGCAGCGATAACAAGATCGAAACCGGGGTTCACTGGCAGGCAGATTTGGCCGTGACCTTTCGCAAATTGGTGGAATCGGAAAAATCGGCGAAAGGTACACGCGAGCAGAAACTGCAAGCCGTCTCCGACCGCTTCTATCGTGGCGATATCGCCGATGCGCTAGAAGCCTGGTATATCGAAAAGGGCGGCTTCCTGCGCAAGACAGATTTGGCCGCGCACAAGACTCCAG
>DATNAF010000121.1:0-7360 GCA_035572845.1 Terriglobales bacterium | reverse complement strand
TCTCAAGTACGACGAGCTTACGGTAGATGAAGTTGCGCGTACCGTTGAGATGCACCGTCCTGACGGCGTGCCGGATACAGTGCAGCAAGTAAAGCATGGCGCACTGCTCATCCTGGCGCAGTTTCACAATATCGGCCACGCGATCCGCGGCACTCACGAGCCAGACCTGCGCCAGTACACACAGGTGGGAGACGGAGCGTCGAAAACTGACGGCCGCATTTACGACCCGCAGCTCGGCCCGAATGAAGTGAAGGGCGACTACTCCGGCAAGCCGGATGATCGCTGGATTTTCACTACAAATAATCCGTACTTCCAGTGGAACGCAATTGCTGCGCTGGCTGCGGCGGCAGATACGCTGAAAGGCTGGGACGACGCATTAGCGAAAGACTGCCTCGACACCGCGATCAAAGCATGGAATGACGAGAAGGCCCACCCAACTGAGAATCCAACAGGTGGCGGGCTGGGCGGAGCGTCTCCGGCAGGTGCGCCTGGAGGTGGTGTGTTGGCTGCATCGCAGGGTGTAGTCTCTGGCAATCAAGGCGCTCGTAAGCCGGCATCGCGCGCTTCGGCGAGTTCTGGGACAACCAGTGCGCCACCAGCTGCTCCAGCCGGCACGCGCGCAGGCTTTGGCCCGCTGGACTGGGCTGCGGCCCTGGAGTTGACCATCGCAACGAATGGCGCTGAGCCATACAAATCCCGCCTGAAGGAATTGTTCCCTGAGATGATCACCCCGGAGCAGATGGACCTGCATGGTTGGACAGCAGTGCGGGCATTGCCCTATCTGGATGCGAGCGCGAAAGATCAATTGCGCGAAGGGGTCAAGACATACATAGCGGGTTTGGACCAGCGGTTGGACGCGACTCCATTCGGCGTGCCCCCAAGCCTCGGCGGTTGGGGCGGATCGGGCGCGGTGGTAGACATGGCCATCCGAATGTATTTCCTGCACAAGACGTTTCCGGATCTCGTGGGCCCCGAATACACACTTCGCGCCGTCAACTACATTCTCGGCACGCATCCCGTATCCAGTACTTCGTATGTAGCTGGAGTCGGCACGGTCTCGAAGACGATGACGTACAGCAACAATCGCGCCGACAATTCTTATATCCCGGGCGCGGTGATCCCGGGATACATCATCATCAAGCCGGACTTTCCGGAGTGCATCGACAACTTCGGGTTCCTGTGGTTTGAGGATGAAGCCGTTGTGGCCGGGTCGGCAAGCTGGGTAGTGGCCGGCAACGCTGCGGACGCGATCATTAAGGAATCGAAGTAGCGCGGTACTAAACGACTCAACTCTCCTTAGTGGGCGAACGGATTACGCTACAATAAGAGTGACTTGAAAACGTTTGGGGGTGATGAGTTTGGCAGAAGTTCGACTGCAGGAGGGCGAGTCTTTAGAGAACGCTCTTCGCCGGTTTAAACGCAAAGTTCAGACCGAAGACATTATTAAGGATGTGAAGCGTCACTCCTTTTATCTGAAGCCGGGCGAGAAAAAGCGGGTCAAGCAGGCTTTGGCTCGGAAGCGCGCTCGCAAAAAGATCCGCAAAGACTCAGAGTAAGCGACCTCAGGAGGAGTGAGTGCACAGAGCATTCACTCCTCAAAGGTCATACAAACCTTCGCGCCTACGACCTTCCCACCTATTGCTATCTCTACGGCGTAATGTGCGCTTCGGGGACAACTCGCTGAATCGCCTGTAATTCCTTTAGCAGGCCGCGTAGCTTGGTCGAGTGCAGCGCGTTTGCGCCATCGGATTTGGCTTCTGCGGGATTGTCGTGCACTTCCATGAACACGCCATCGATGCCGGCTGCGACTGCCGCCCGCGACAATACAGGGATAAATTCAGGCTGGCCGCCGCTGACGGCATGATCTCCGTCGCCTGAAGCGGACGGCAGTTGAACCGAGTGCGTCGCGTCGAAAACCACTGGCGCAAACTTGCGCATAATGGCGAGGGCGCGCATATCCACCACGAGATTGTTGTAACCGAAGCTCGATCCGCGCTCAGTCACGAATACGCGATCGTTCCCCGCCGAGCGGCATTTTTCGACGATGTACTTCATGTCCCAGGGCGAAACGAATTGGCCTTTTTTTATGTTGACGGCGCGCTCAGTCATCGCGGCAGCGACTACGAGATCGGTCTGACGACAGAGGAACGCGGGGATTTGGAGGACATCGACGACTTCAGCGACTTTGGGAACGTCTTGCGCCTCGTGCACATCGGTGAGAACTGGGACGTGCACTTCATCCTTCACTTTTTTCAGGATGCGAAGACCTTCGGCGAGCCCTGGCCCGCGAAAACTACGGATCGAAGTGCGATTGGCTTTGTCGTATGAAGCTTTGAAGATGAACGGCACGTTGAGCGATCGAGTCACGCCCTTGATAACTTCAGCCATGAACAGGGCGTGCTTTTCGCTTTCGATAACGCAGGGCCCGGCAATGAGAAACAGATTGCCAGCACCGATGTGAATGCCGTCGACTTGGAAGGAAACTGGCAAGAAAAGATTTTAACCGCAGAGGACGCCGAGATCGCAGAGAAAACAACTTCCGGCGAGCAATAGTCAGTCTTCCACTATTTGTTTTTGATCCGCGAAGATCCGCGTAAATCCGTGGTTCGAAGTTTATCTTCCCGCCACCTTTACCGGCCGATGAAACATCTCAAGTTCCGCAGCCTGTTTCTTGGCTTCGCGTTCACGGCCATATTCGTGCGCTGCGCCCACAAACGACTTAAATAACGGATGCGGCTCGAGCGGCTTCGATTTGAACTCGGGATGGAACTGGCATCCGATGAAATGCGGATGGTCGGGCAGTTCGATCATCTCAACGTAAGTGCCGTCAGGAGTTGAACCGGAGATGCGCAGCCCTGCTGCTGTGAGCGGTCCTTCGTATTCGCGGTTGAATTCATAACGATGCCGGTGGCGCTCGCTGATTTCTGTCTGCCCGTAAATCTTGTGCGCCAGAGTTCCCGGTTCGATCTTGCAGGGCCACGCACCCAGGCGCATGGTTCCACCGAGCTCTTCGACTCCGCGCAATTCGCGCAGTTTATAAATCACGCGGTGCGGCGTTGCCGGATCGAACTCGCTGGAATTTGCCTCGGCCAGTCCGCATACGTCGCGCGCGAATTCGATGCACGCAGTCTGCATTCCCAGGCAGATGCCGAAGTAGGGAACTTTATTTTCACGCGCATATCGGATCGCCTGCAGCATGCCTTCAATTCCGCGCTTCCCGAAGCCGCCGGGGACAAGGATTCCGTCGTAATCCTGCAACTGCTCGGCACAGGCGCGCTGCCCGGCCTCCAAACCCTCGGCTTCGATCCAGCTGACTTGGAGTTTCAGGTTATGCGCCAGCGCTCCGTGTACCAGCGCTTCTTTCAGCGACTTGTACGAGTCTTCGTATTCGACGTATTTGCCGACAATCGCAATACTCACGTCGGCCTTTGGGTTGTAAACCCGGTGCACCAGCTCTTCCCATCGCTTTACGTCCCGATCGTTGGACTGCAGGTGCAAATACTTCAGCACCAGTGTATCTACGCCTTCGTGCGAGAACACCAGCGGCACTTCGTAAATCGAGGCAACATCTTTTGCCGTGATCACCGCGCCTTCTTCAACGTTGCAGAAGAGCGCAATCTTGGACTTAATATCTTTCGACAGGAATCGGTCAGTACGGCACAAAAGAATGTCGGGCTGAATTCCGATGCTGAGTAGCTCTTTCACCGAGTGCTGCGTGGGTTTGGTCTTCAATTCTTGCGCGGCAGCAATAAATGGAACCAGCGTAACGTGCATGAACAACGTATTTTCGCGGCCCAACTCCTGGCGCATCTGACGAATGGCTTCCATGAACGGGAGTGATTCGATATCGCCAACCGTGCCGCCGATCTCGACAATGGCGACGTCGACTTCTTGCGCAACTTTCTTCATCGCTGCTTTAATTTCGTTGGTGACGTGAGGAATGACCTGTACCGTCTTGCCGAGATAATCGCCGCGACGCTCTTTGGCGATGATCTGCTCGTAAATGCGGCCGGTGGTCCAGTTGTTGTCGCGCGAGAGTTTGGCGTGGGTAAAGCGCTCGTAGTGGCCGAGGTCGAGATCGGTTTCGGCGCCGTCGTCGGTGACGAAAACTTCGCCATGCTGAAACGGCGACATGGTCCCGGGATCGACGTTCAGGTACGGGTCGAACTTCATCAGGTTGACTTTGAGCCCGCGGCTCTCCAGAAGGCAGCCGATGGAGGCGGCCGCCAGTCCCTTGCCCAATGAAGACACTACACCGCCGGTTACAAAGATGTACTTTGCCGACATCGTTGCCTCGCTCTAAATTGTGTTGGAAAGTTGTGCAGGCTGGGGTGCACGATCAATTATGACAGAAAGGCGAGCTAAGGAGAATGGGAAATTCTGGGAACAATCGAAAAATTGGGTACCCCAGCCTTCCCGCGCTTTTGGCGGGACGCTGAGGATTTTGATACTGTGTCTCCGTTCAGTACAAGTCAAATTCCCCGCCCTGTCTCGCAAAAACCGCGAGACAAGGACGGGGCACCCTAAAGTAAACTGATGAAGCATGCCCCGGCTATTCGTCGCTGTTGCGTTGTCGATTGCGCTGCTGAATTCCTCGCGTTGCGCACTTGCCCAAGCCACAAGCAAGCGCCTCATCCTGAAAGACGGCTCCTACCAGGTCGCAACCAAGTGGGAAGTTCAGGGCGACCGGGTGCACTACTTCAGCGCCGAGCGCAATGAGTGGGAGGACGTTCCAAATTCTCTCGTGGACTGGAAGGCTACCGACCAATACGAAAAAGATCGCGCTGCCGGGAAGATGTCACCGGAAGCGATTCAACTTGAAAAAGAACTCGAAGCCCAGCGTGCCGAGGACGAATCGAAATCGCCGCATGTTGCGCCGGGATTGCGACTTCCTGAGGACGGCGGCGTTTTTGTGCTGGATACTTACCTGACCGAGCCGCAGCTAATTCCTCTCGACCAGACCGGCGGTGAAGTGAATCGCCACACCGGTCACAATGTTTTGCGCGGAGTCATCAATCCAGTGGGCGGCTCGAAGCACACGATTGAGCTGCCTGGGGCGAGATCGAATCTGCAGGTCCATGCAGCACTACCGACGATCTACATCAACCTTGGAGCGAATGCCGACGACGATCAGGCTGATGAAAAAAAAGGTAAGAAGCCGGCTGCACAACTTCCCTGGGACCGCTTTCGCATTGTGCGCGCACAGGTCAAAGGTGATAAACGAATCGTGGGCGCGATCAAGATTGCCGTTTACGGAAAAGCCAGCCAGGAAGAGCAGATCATTCCTGCCGATGCTGAACAACTTCCAGAGGGATGGATCAAGCTCACGCCCAAAGCTCCGCTTCAGCCGGGTGAATACGCCGTTGCTGAATTGCTGGGAAAAGAGGGCATGAACAGCTTCGTGTGGGATTTCGGAGTGCACCCAGACGCGCCGGCGAATTTGTCGGCGATTAAGCCGGAAAGCTCAACGCCGAAGAAATCGCCTGAAGTTCCAGACGAAACCGAGAAGCTGCAAAAGCGCGACCAGAACAATTGACCGTGCTTTGACCGGCAATTAGACTACAACCTCACTGTGGCATCCCGGTTGTGAAACCCTTCCGTTCAACTCGAGATCTGCTGGCGGATGTAGAGCAGGCGCTCGTGGAAAGTCGCCCATCGTTTCACGAGTCACCGCTGGAGAAAGTTGCCGGCTTGCTTGCTGAAGGACGGCACTATGGGTGGGTCGGAATCTTTCTGACACTGGAGAGACGGGGTGCGGCGCCGCTGGTCCCGAATGCTGCGCACCCGGCGGATTTCGAAGCTTCGGGGACACGGAAAAAAGTTATCGTGGCAATGAAAATCGCTGGCCGCGAAATTGGGTTCTTGAATGTTGAGAGTAATCGGGAGAACGCATTTGGCGCGGATGAGCGAATCCTGCTCGAACGGGTTGCGGGATTGCTGGCGAAATTCCTGACCGGTCCGGGGAAATATCTGGTGCGCAAGGCCGGCGAGCCGGAACAGAAGCCTAAAGCCGCGGCGGCATAGGGTGTTGGTTTGTGCTGGACGGGCGAGACGCCCGTCTCCCTACAATCTGAATTATTTTTGACGCGCGAGGACGCCCGTCGCCCCACAGCCGGTTTTAATTTCCCTTGATAGGCTTCTGCTTTTACGTTCCAACTCTCGTCATATACTGCCCGTGATGAATTCTGCCCCATCATCCCGTCTGGGTTACATCGATTGGCTGCGCGGTCTGGCTTGCGTGCTCATGTTCCAGACACACTGTTATGACGCCTGGCTCGGCGGACAGGCGCGCGATTCGAAGGCTTACACATGGTCGCAACTGGGCGGAACGTTTCCTGCACCGCTATTTTTATTTCTCGCTGGGATCTCGTTTGCGATCGTGGTCGGAAAACTGGGGCAGAAGAATTTCACCGCTAATCAGATCGCGAAAAAGACGATTAAGCGCGGCGCGGAAATCTTGGCGCTGGGTCTGCTTTTTCGGTTGCAGGAATACGCCATTGCTTTGGGCTGGGCTCCGTGGGCTGACCTGTTTCGCGTCGATATTCTCAACACGATTGGCGTTTCGCTGATGCTGTTGGGAGTGATGTGCTGGATGGTGCTGGCAATCGCAGAGAAATCTCGCTCTCGCCGTCCACGTCCGAAGAACAACGCGAGCTTAGTGATTACCGCTCTGATCGCGACGGTCGCGATCAGTACACTTACGCCATTGCTCTGGACCACGTGGCGCCCGCGGTTTCTACCTTGGGAACTGGAGACTTATATAAACGGCGTGCACAATTTAGGCCAGCCGCAGTCATGGCTATTCCCGATTTTTCCGTGGGCCGGATTCGCGTTTGCCGGACTGGCCCTCGGATTTCTGCTGACCAGTTCTCGCGCCAAACAGATCGGCGCATATGCATTCTTCGCCATTGCCGCAGGCGGAATTCTTTTGGTCTTCACTTCGAAATTTTTGGATTCCCTGAGGGTGAACATTTACCCGGTTTATGATTATTGGCGCACCAGTCCCAGTTTTTTCACCATTCGGATTGGGATGCTTCTGCTGATCACAACGGGCGCCTATGCATGGTGCCGCTGGGGAGCGGGCGAATGGGGCTTCAGCCCGATGATTCAGCTGGGCAGGACATCATTGCTGGTTTACTGGGTACACATCGAGCTGGTGTACGGAAAATTCGCTATCCTGCCGCACCGCAGTCAGAATGTTTCCGGCGCCTCCGAGGGTTTGCTGACCATCTTTATCGCCATGCTGGCGCTCTCATTATTGCGAACGAAACTTCGCGGACGATTCGACTGGCTGGCATTCTGGCATCGCGAAAGTGCGCAGCCAACAATTTCCTCAGGCTTCGCCAAAATGCAGTAATTC
>DATNAF010000120.1:0-9568 GCA_035572845.1 Terriglobales bacterium | reverse complement strand
CTTCGCTATCTGTGGTCGAACCGATGACAGCCCTTTCTTTAACTCGCCACTCTCTCAGTGGTCTCGTTCGAACTCAGCGGCACACGAACATGGATGGTTGTTCCGCGCATCGGTTGTGAATCAATCACAATCGATCCATGAACGAGTCTGACCCGATCCTGCATGCTGGTAAGACCCAAACCTCTGCCGTGCTTTGCAGCTTCCATGTCGAAACCCCTGCCTGAGTCGCTGACGCTCAAGTGAATCCCCTCTGACGTTTCCGTCAGTCGCACCTCGATTCGTTTTGCTCCACTGTGCTTTACGGCATTGTTGAGCGCTTCCTGCAAGACTCTAAGAAGACAAAGTCCGGTCTCGAGCGGCACAGCATTGGACACATCATTCTTGAAGTTGACTTCTATCCTCTGCCGTTCCGCAAATTCCATGCACCAGCCTTGGATGCCAGCAACGACGCCCACATATCCGAGTTTGGATGAGTGGAGCTCATGCGACAAACCGTGCACGTCTTTGCAAACGCCGATTGTTTCCAACCTGAGTGCTTCAAGACGGCTACGGATTTCAGATGGATCATTGCGCAATTGGCCGAGATCAATTGCTAGCAGTGACAAGCGCTGCGCGATGTCGTCGTGAAGCTCTCTGCCGATGCGAGCGCGTTCCTGCTCCTGGGCTTCAATCACCTTGCGGCTCATTCCTGAGAGCGCCTCTTCCATCTGTTTGCGCTGTGTAATATCCACTCCGAAAATGAGAATGCCTCCAATGCTCCCGCTTGCCGTCCTCCAGGGGCGAACCTCCCAGTAGAACCACCTTGTACTCCGGCCCCGTTCCCATCGATCTTCATCCGCCCGCAAGGTCTCACCTTCAAGAGCGCGACGATGTATTTGCCTCCAGCGCTCCGGGAGGTCAGGAAACAGGTCGTAGTGGCAGCGTCCGAGTATCTGCGAGCTGTCGAGCGAAAGATCCGTGCACCACCGATCGCTCACGTGTAGATAGCGCATTTCCCGATCGAACATTGCCACTTCTGCGGGCACATTCTTGACGAAGCTTTTCAGTAGTTCTTCGTGCGACTCCAGTACCGCCGTCTGCCGCTGCAACGTGCGATTCAATTGGCGTAGAGATTCCTCAGCCTCTTTGCGCTCGGTCACGTCAATGCAGGAACCGATGAAGCCCGCGAACGACCCGTCGGCATTGAATCTGGGTACTCCGTGATCGAGGATCCAGCGATAGTCGCCGTCGCGACGCCGAAGGCGATATTCCATCCGGAAGGAATCGCGGCGATCAAATGCGCTCGTATACGTGTCGATACATTGCTTCAGGTCTTCAAGATGAACACCTTCTGCCCAGCCCACGCCAACCTCTTGCTCCAAAGATCGTCCTGTAAATTCCAGCCATGGCTGGTTGAAGTAGCTGCAAAGCTTGTCTGTGCCAGACATCCAGATCATGACAGGAGCGGTATCAGCTACCAGTCGGAAACGTTGTTCGCTTTCTTTGAGTGCGGCTACGGCCTGTTTTCGCCCTGTTATGTCGCGGGCGATTTTGGTGAAGCCTGTTACTTTGCCGCTCAAGTCCTTCATCGAACCGATTAAAAGGGAAACGTCAATACGCTTCCCAGCTTTGGTGAGGCGCGTGGTTTCATAATGTTCAATGCGTCCCCCCGCCCGCAGCCTCCCGAGAATCATGTTCTCCTCATCGCGCAAGTCAGGAGGGATCAGGATGGTAATCGGCTTTCCGACAACCTCCTCCTCTGTATAGCCGAACATGCGCTGAGCGCCCTGGTTCCAGCTTGTGATCATCGCATCCAGATTCTTGGAAATAATCGCATCCTCGGATGATTCGACAATCGCGGCATGCTGGAAGCGCATGGCTTCCGCACGCTTCCGCTCTGTAATGTCGAGGACAACGGCGATCCAGCCGGTTGTATTTGCTCCGTCAAATATGGGCGTGTAGTTGGCTGAAATCCACCTTGTCCCGATGTTGGGGTAATTCACTTCCTGCTCATAACTGACGTTTTCGCCCGCGAGCACTCGCTCGAAATTACCTAGCAAAGATTCAAATGTTTCAGTGCCCAATACGTCGGCAATTTGCTTCCCCACGATGGCGTGTAAAGGACGCTGAAGCCAGTCTGCATACGCCTGATTGGCCCAGAGATAACGAAAGTCGCGACTGCAGCGCGTGACAGCCACCGCCATCTGCTTTGTCACTAGCTCCAATATCTCTGTTGTCTGATGCTTGTTACCCGGGGCTATCTGTTTCATGTGCGATCTCCTCAATCGGGCAAGGCGTTCGCGTTTCAAGGACCTAAGCACCCGAAATGGCACCATCGGTAGGCAAATTATCGCTTCTTACGCACCAATATTCAAAATTCTTTCAAAGACAGACGCAGCTCAGCTGGGAGGAGTTGAGGGGGCAGGGGGATGCTCTGCCGCCGGGCTTTGGGACTCAAGGAAAAATGCTTCCCCGCTGCTAGCCCGCTGATCTGAACCGTGCGAATCCGGCGTTCCTTATGCCGTTCTTCTGGCCGACTTGATCTTCTTTACCTTCTTGAATTTCTTCTTCGACGGCTTGGCTATCGGGTTGGTCGTTACTTCAAGATGCGCCGTCGATGCCGTTACGTCAACCAGCACTCCCAGAACCACGGGCTTGCCCTGGTTATAGAAAACTTTGCCCCGATTGGAAACCAGACGGACCACTCCGTCCGGCCGCTTCAGCCGCAGCTCGATGCTGAACTCCTTTTTCCTGCGCAGCGTCAGCTGCAAAGCTTCCTCAGTTTTCTTGCGATCACTCGATAGAAACAGTGAAGAGAGGAAATCGGAATACTTCATCCGCGAGACGTAGGCAGGCAATCCCACGATCTCGGCGAATTCGGAAGAAATGGTGAGAAAGTCGTCTTCGATGTCGTGCTCCCAGGTGCCGATTTTTGCAGTCTTTTGTGTGAGAAGCAGATGTTCCTGCTTCATCCGCAGCTCGCTTTCGGCTTCTTTGCGAGCGGTGACGTCCACGCCGTAGATTACCATCCCGGTGGGCGCTGGATAGGCGCGGATGGCGTACCAGCGGTCGCGAAATACAGATTCAAATTCAACCGGAATGCGCATTTCCATGCAGCGGCGATACTGTTCCGCAATGTCACTCCCGCCCAGCGCGGGGAGAACTTCCCACAGAGTGCGGCCTTGCGCGTCGCCGTTAGCGCCCGCCGTAGAAATGAGCTGTTTGGCCTTCGGATTGAGATAGGTGAAGCGCCATTCAAAATCGAGAGCAAAAAATCCGTCGCTGATATTCTCCACCGCTTCAGCGGCGAGGCGACGCGCTTGCTGTAACTCTCCTTCCAGCCGCATTTCGTGCTGAATCGCCTGCTTGCGGAAACGCGCAATCTTCATGTGCGCCTGAACGCGCGCCAGCAGTTCCCGCGCACTGAAAGGTTTGGTGAGGTAATCGTCCGCTCCCGCGTCCATTCCTTGCAGGCGCGAGTCTTCTCCCGCGCGCGCCGAAAGCAGGATTACCGGCACCGTAGCTGTTGCAGGTTCTTTGCGAAGTTCCGCAAGCAGCTGATAGCCGTCCATGTCCGGCATCATCACATCGCTCAGTACGATGTCGGGCGGGTTCTTCAATGCTTTTTGCAGCGCGATCTTTCCATTGGGTGCCGCGGTAACGGCAAAGCGGCCTCGCAGCAGCCTTTCAACGTACTCGCGCATGTCGCGATTGTCGTCCACCAGCAGCACGCGGCCATGGTCGCTCTCCCCCGGACTTGGCGGCAGCTCCTCGAATTCAGCAGCATCAAAACCGGCCAGCCCCGTCACCGCGTTCCCGGTCGGGTTTTCTCCCGGTGTTGGCATCCAGCTCAGCGCTTCCTGAATGAATGCGCTACGCGCCACACCGGTCACCTGGTCTGCTGCTTCTTCGTTCATCGCATCAGTGGGAAGGTGCGATGTGCCATATGGAATGGAAACTGTGAAAGTGGTCCCCTGATGAAACTTGCTCGCGATCTCGATTTTGCCTCCGTGCATACGGACGAGCTCATGCACCAGTGCCAGCCCAATACCGCTTCCTTCGTGCGTTCGGGTGCGGGCATTCTCAATCCGGTGGAAGCGCTCAAAAAGGTGCGGAATCTCTTCTTCAGGAATGCCGGTTCCGGTATCGCGAACCGAGACCTCGGCGTGATCGCCGGCATCACGCACTTCTACCGCAACGCCGCCATCGAATGTGGATTTCAACGCGTTCGATAGAAGGTTGAGAACAATCTTTTCCCACATCTCTCGGTCCACATAAACCGGTTCCGGCAACGAAGGAGCATCCACAGAGAACGCCAGCCTGGCCCGCCGCATGGCGGAGCGGAACACGCTCGCCAACTCACCGGTGAATGCCGCGAGATCGGTGCGCTGGTACTTCGCTTTGATCCGTCCCGCTTCCAGGCGAGAAAAGTCGAGCAGGGTGTTGACCAGCTTCAGCAATCGCAATTCATTGCGATGGACCAGCTCGAGCTCGGGGCCGCGAAGCGCCCGAGCACGAGAAGCCAGGGCATCTTCCGTTGGCCCCAGCATGAGAGTTAGCGGGGTGCGGAACTCATGGCTCACATTGCTGAAGAATGTGGTTTTGGCGCGGTCAAGCTCGGCCAGGGCTTCGGCGCGTTTGCGCTCGGCGTCGTAGGCAGTGGCATTGGCAAGTCCTGCCGTGATCTGACCAGCGATGAGACCGACAAAACCGGCAAATTCTTCGTCCATCCTGCGGTGCGGATTGATGCCCGCGATCAGTACCCCAGCATGCTCTGGCTCCCCTTGTTGCGACAGCGGCACCAGCAAAGCCGAGTTGGGCGGAGTGCTCCACGCGCCCGTCGGCAGGTCGATAAAGCGCGATTCCAGATCTTCCACCAGCACTGGTGAACCTCTTGATAGGACCTCGCCGGCGGGCCATGGCTCGTTCGACCCGAGTTCGATGGTCGCCGGCGCTGCAGGGTGGGAATAATCAATACCAACAGAGCAGACGAGGTGGAGAGCTTTACTGTTGGGTTCCTGCATGTAAAGCAGCAGAAAAGGAAAGTCATTGTTGGCTTCGTGAAGGCACTTAGAAGTACCGTCACAGACCGACTCTATTGTCCGGGCGCCCGCGGTGGCGCTGGCCAGCTTTCTCAGCAGCCCCATTCGTCTTTCGCTGATCACCCTCTCCGTCTCTTCGGTCACCGCGCAGAAGAGGCCGCCGATTTTACCTTCGTCGTCGGGAAGTGGGCTATAGGAAAAAGTGAAATACGTTTCTTCCAGATAGCCGTAGCGATTCATCATCAGCAGCAGAGCATCATCAAACGTCGCTTCGCCGCGCTCCAGCACAGCCTCCACCCGGGGGCGGATCGATTCCCAGATATCCCCCCACGTGACGCTGCCGCTTTCTCCGAGGCTCGCGGGATGTTTCTTTCCGAGCATGGGCACGTAGCGATCGTTATAGAGGTTGACCAGGTGCTTGCCCCACCAGATGAACATGGGATAGCGCGAAAGGAGAATGATGCGAACGGCCGTCCGCAGGCTTGGCGGCCACTGCTCCGGCGGACCCAGAGGAGTCCTGCTCCAGTCCCTGGCCTGCATCAGTTCACCCATCTCTCCGCCGCCGGCAAAAAGCTCATGGGTGTTGAATGCACGTTGGGTAGAAGAAGTGTTAGTCATTGGACTGACTTCAAAGAGTTAATTCAATGCAGGACCGTTCGAGAAAAGGAGCCAAATGAGGCTTATTATCGATATTCTAACAGCATAAACGGCAAGCCTACTCTGTGGCTGCACTTCGATCTTGCGCAAGGCGAGCAGCAGCTTTGGACTGTGGACCCGCTCGGCGGCCTCATCAAAGATGGTTACGTTTACGGTCGCGGCGCCATTGACGACAAAAGCATGGACGCCGCCAATCTTGAAATCTTTCTGATTCTGCATCGCCAGAAGCTGCCGCTCGACCGCGACGTGATTCTGCTGGCCGAAGCCGGCGAGGCAGGCACCACCCAGTTTGGGATCGACTACATGGTAGCCAAACACTGGAATGAGATCGCCTGTGAATATGCGCCTAATGAGGGTGGTGATATTCCCGAGGAAAACGGCAAGGTACAGTATGTTGCCATTTCAACCACGCAGAAAGTTCCACCGGGAGGCGCGTGCGGTTGCTAATGGAAACGATTTTGTCGTTCTCAAGGGGTCGGGTGCTCTGACAGAGGAATTTGCGCAAAACAGCTACAAGGCATTACGCCAGCAGCTCGTCGCCGATGGTCGCCTGAAGTCTGGGCTTTCGCCGCAGCTCTTGGAGTTTGCCGACCACGTTGATTTTCCCAGTCCCAGTGCTGCCGCTGCTGTGATCTTCAACCGGAATACCAACGGCAGAGCCGCGTGGAAAGTTAAGGGGACTGACATGACTCTAAAGGATTGGCAGGATTCACAGATTCCTGCGGATTGAGTCGCACGGTGTCTCTTGGCTGCCCACGCTGTGCGCCCTCGGAATGAAGGGTTTCGGTATGTCAGAACAAAAAACGTGTTGTGGATAGGGTCATCCAAGCTCGTTCAAGATGCGAGACGTTCCGCCGCATTTCGTTACTGGGAGCCTCTCCGTCCATCTTGACAGACACCGTGCCAATTCAAGCGTCACTTTTTCTCCGGAGGGAATTCGAATAATCGGCGGTATTTCCGGTAATTCGGGCGCCTGCTGCATTTGTTCAAATTAGAGGTGCAGCAGACCTGCTTATGGAATACAAACTCAGATTTTTCTTCCCTTCTTCCTGTCCATCCTGTTTATAAAATGCGGAAATTGGTTCTACAGGGCGGAAAGGGCGGAAAGCAAGGAGTCCCCTGTATTCATGCGTATTTGAGCCTATGTTGGCGGGAATCAATAACTTGCAAAATTTAGGGTAGTTCTAGTCCCTTCTTCGGCACCAAGCAAATTTCAAGCACGTCGATTAAGCAAATGCTCCGATCTCCTTCTCTCTCTTTACAAGATCAATAAATAAGTAATCTGGCGAACTCTCCGTCAACGTCGCCATGATTATGATGGTTGGTGATATTCCTTCAACATGGCAACAATGCCCCAGGGCCACAGGCATTTTCAAGTTGTCGCCCCCCAACCGTTGTTGCACGCAATTTAGAAAAAGTAGTATAGTTTTTCTAAATTTTGTTGGACGGCTAAAGAGATGAAAACGATGCGCGATCAAATACTTGCGAGGATCAGACGCCTCGGAGAGGGTAAAGCCTTCTCCGCGAAGGATTTCCTCGACATCGCGAGCCGTGGGACGATCGACATGGCCTTGGGCGGTCTGGCCCGCAACGGCACGATCCGTCGCATTCGGCGCGGTCTTTATGACATGCCGCGAGTCAATGAGACGCTCGGAGGAAAGCTGAGTCCAGACATTGACGAAGCTGCGCGCGCGATCGCACGACGGCAGCGCTGGAAGATTGTGCCCGAAGGAGCGTGGGCTGCGAATCTGCTCGGCTTATCGTTGCAAGTGCCCGCAAAAATCACTTACCTGACGGATGGTCCTAGCAAAGAGGTGCAGATCGGCCGCCGGAGTATTCATTTCAAACATGCGCGGCCGAAGGGGATGGCAGGGTCGAACGGCAAGTTCGCCCTCGTCGTGCAGGCGCTGCGTTATCTCGGGAAAGATGCTGTCGGTAGACCTGAGATAGATACTTTGAGGTCATCGCTTTCACCGGCGGAGAAACGGAAGCTGGTGAAAGAGACGCGGTTTGGAGTGGATTGGATCTACGAAGTCGCAAAGAAAATCGCGGAGAAGACCGCGTGAACAGAACCGCGCAGATGGCTGCGAAGAATCGCGCAGACTTGTTCGCGGAGACCGCCGCTCGAAGGGATTTGGCCGAGGCGATCGTTGAGAAAGACTTTTGGGTGTGTTGGGTGCTGAAACAGCTGTTCTCAATCGATGCCCTTCATCACCGCCTCCTGTTTAAAGGGGGAACATCGCTCTCAAAGGTCTTTCACGCGATCAACCGGTTTTCGGAAGACATCGATCTCGCCGTTGACTATGCGGCGCTTGGCTTTAGTGGAGACAAGGACCCGCGCAAGGAAGGAATCTCGAAGACAAAAAGGGCCGGCATTCTCGACGAGATGATGACCGAATGTCGGCGTTACATAGCTGGAGATTTCCTGACCGCATTCAGAGGACGCTGCGAAGAAATCCTTGGCAAGACAGATGCATGGGGCCTCAAGGTCAGCGACCATGACCCGAACTCCGTCCAGTTTCGTTACCCTCTGGCGAGCACTAAAAAGCTCGATTATGTCGTGCCCCAGGTTGTACTTGAGCTGGGAACGCATGCGGAATTTGTACCACATGGTAATTTCACGATTAAGGCATTTGCTGCGGAGGAATTTCCGGATGTAATCAAGGATGCGGATGTCGGCGTAAGCGCGCTCTTGGCGAAGCGGACCTTCTGGGAAAAGGCCACCATCCTCCATGCGGAGTTTCATCGGCCGACAGACAAGCCGATGCCGGATCGATATTCACGTCATTATTACGATCTTGGGATGCTGGCTCAAGCAAACGTCCGCAGGGAAGCGTTGGCAGACTTGCAGCTGCTGGCCGACGTAGTAACTCATAAGCAAACGTTTTATCCCTCCAGTTGGGCGCGCTACGATCTCTCACGGCCCGGAAGCCTGCGGCTTGTACCGCCGGACGAACGCAGGCAGGGATTGCAGGGGGATTACAAGAAGATGAGCGTCATGATTTTTGGAAATCCTCCGGCCTTCGACACACTGATTGAGACACTCGCCGCATTGGAAAATGAAATCAACGGAAGGATGTAAGGCTACATGGATCAAGGAACGCACAATAGGGCCGTCTCTTTCATCTGGCAATTGCGGACGATGTTATGCACCATCTGTTCAAGCGGGGAAAGACCTCGACGCAATTGAAGATGGTGACGAGCCACAATAATCTTAAGAACGACTTTAGACTGAGACTCAAGCACGTGATTTCCATCGTGGCGCTAAAGTCCGGCCCGTGTCGGCACTGCCGCTGGGCAGCGTTATCGGCACACGCCTCAAGAATCAAAGCTTTCTGCGGTCATTACGGGCGCTCGCCCAGTGTTATCCGGCAGGAGGCGCGGGAAAGCGTTAGAGCGGCGTTCTGTCTCTCCCGCCATAAGTGAACAACGGCGTAACTGACTTCAGAGCTGCTGGGCATTACCTTGGCTTTGCGGGCGGATAAAGCCCGAAACAGCCAACAATCGTCGATAACGACGTAGGAGCATCTGATGCAGCATGAACGTCGAATTCACATCTTCATCAACAAAAAGAAGTTCGAAATCGAGAACCCCGACCAGACCGGAGCCAGCCTCAAGAATTTGGCGGGTATCCCGCTGAACGACGTGCTGTTTCTCCAGCGGCCCGGCGAGGATGAAGTCATCCCCAACGACGCCAAAATAACCCTTAAAGATGGCGACCATCTCCACAGCCAGCCTCCGGCGGACTATGGCTTGGAAACGGGCCCCGTTACTGTGGCGGGCATTCCCGCCGGGCGGGCGGTACTGCATCCGGAGGCCGGCGGATGGCAATTCCTCGTGATTTCGGACTTCGAGCTTCCCCAGGGATTTGAGCCGAACCGGGTCGATTT
>DATNAF010000119.1:0-18167 GCA_035572845.1 Terriglobales bacterium | reverse complement strand
AAAGTGAAGTGGTTCTGGAAGGTGGGGCTGGCTTGATCCCTCCGCTCGATTTTGCTGCTTCGACTCGCGCGTGTCACCAGAAGGACCTCGTTACTCATTTTCAAAGTCTCTGCGTTATCGCACAAAAACTCCCGTTCACCTCTCCTTCCACTTTATCTGCACTGCGACCTTGCCTGAGTGAGCCCTCCGGCATGGCTGCAGCGCGAAGTAATGCGAGGCGCTCATGCCGTTACTAAGTCTGCCATTCATAAAACCTGAGAAACCCATTCCGCTGGATGTTCATGTGATCTGGCTTCCCGACGGCATGAGTTGCGACGGAGACACCGTCTCCGTCACCGCGGCCGAACAGCCGTCGATTGAAGACCTGATTCTCGGAGCGATCCCCGGGATTCCCAAAGTGGTCCTGCATAACCGCGTTCTCGCGGCGGAACAGGGCGGCCACGACTTCATGCAATGGCTGTACAAAGCGGAGAGTGGCGCGCTGACGCCCTTCGTGCTGGTCATCGAAGGTTCCATTCCCAACGAGGAGATCAAGCGGGAAGGCTATTGGACCGGCGTCGGCAATGATCCCAAAACAGGACAGCCGATAACGCTGAATGAATGGATCGATCGGCTGGCGCCCAAGGCCTTCGCCGTGATCGCCGCCGGCACCTGTGCGGCATACGGAGGCATTCACGCCATGGCCGGCAATCCTACCGGGAGCATGGGGCTCGCGGACTATCTTGGTTGGAAATGGCGTTCCTGGGCCGGTGTGCCGATCATCAATGTTCCCGGATGTCCGGTGCAGCCCGACAACATGACGGAGACTCTGCTGTACCTGCTCTATCAGGCGGCGCAGATGGCGCCGATGATTCCCCTTGACCAGCAGCTTCGCCCGACCTGGCTGTTTGGCAAGACGGTCCACGAGGGATGCGACCGAGCCGGATACTACGAGCAGGGCGATTTTGCCCACGAGTACGGCTCACCCAAATGTCTGGTGAAGATCGGCTGCTGGGGACCGGTGGTCAACTGCAATGTGACGAAGCGCGGCTGGATGCGCGGGGTCGGCGGCTGTCCCAACGTGGGAGGCATTTGCATTGCCTGCACCATGCCCGGCTTTCCTGACAAGTTCATGCCGTTCATGGACGAGCCGCCGGGCGCGCGGCTCTCGAGCGCAGCGGTGGGCACCTACGGTCATGTGATCCGCGCGCTGCGCGCGATCACCAATGCCAGCGCCAACAAGGAACCCAAGTGGCGTCACAAGGGCAAGAAGCTGAACACCGGCTACGAAAACTCGAATTACAACGGAAAGGACCGGGACCATGCCAGTCGCAACTGAAGAACAGACCAGAACCAGATCGGGAAAGCGGACGCTGGTGGACATGAACTGGGACCCAGTCACCCGCATCGTCGGCAGTCTCGGAATCTATACCAAGATTGACTTCGAAAATCGCGAAGTCGCCGAGTGCTACAGCACGTCATCAATGTTTCGCGGCTACAGCGTCTTCATGAAGGGCAAAGACCCGCGCGATGCCCCGTTCATTACCAGCCGCATCTGCGGCATTTGCGGCGACAATCACGCTACGTGCGCGGTGTACACGCAGAACATGGCCTTCGGAGTGAAGACGCCAAACCTCGGCGATTGGATCATCAATCTCGGCGAAGCCGCCGAGTACATGTTCGACCACAACATCTTTCAGGACAATCTGGTCGGCGTGGACTTCTGCGAGGAGATGGTGAAGGCCACCAATCCGAGCGTATTGGCAAAGGCGCAGAGCACCGCAGCGCCGCACGCCGATATTCACGGCTATCGCACCATCGCCGACATCATGCGCGCGCTCAATCCGTTTACCGGGGAATTCTATCTCCAGGCGCTGCAGATGAGCCGGCTTACCCGCGAGATGTTCTGCCTGATGGAAGGACGCCACGTGCATCCCTCCACCTTGTATCCAGGGGGTACGGGCACGGTGGGGACGATACAAGTCTTCACCGACTACATGATTCGTTTGCTGCGCTATATAGAGTTCATGAAGAAGTGCGTTCCGCTGCACGACGATCTGTTCGACTTTTTCTACGATGCGCTGCCGGGATACGAAAAGGTCGGCCAGCGTCGTGTGCTGCTTGGCTGCTGGGGCGCGTTCCAGAACCCGGAAGAATGCGACTACGAGTACAAGCACATGTCCAAATGGGGAAAGGAAATGTACGTGACCCCGGGAGTGATCGTCGATGGGGAACTGGTCACCAACGACCTCGTGGACATCAATCTGAACATTCGCATTCTGTTGGGCAGTTCCTATTACGAAGACTGGGAAGACAAAGAACTCTTTGTAAAGCAGGATCCGCTGGGCAATCCAGTGGACAAGCGCCATCCCTGGAACCAGACCACCACGCCCCGGCCGCAGAAGCGGAATTTCGACGGCAACTACAGTTGGGTGATGTCGCCGCGCTGGTATCACGAAAAGACCGGCAAATATCTGGCACTCGATACCGGGGGAGGTCCCATCGCGCGGCTGTGGTCCACTGCTCTGTCGGACAGCGTCGATATCGGATATGTCAAGACCACCGGCGGGAAGGGAATAAAGATCACGCTTCCCAAAACGGGCTCAATGCCCGAGGTTGAGTTCGAGTGGAAGATTCCCAAATGGAGCAACGCCATCGAGCGCGACCGGGCCCGCACGTATTTCCAGGCCTACGCGGCCGCAGCCGCCATGTACTTCGTCGAGAAAGCGATCAAGGATGTTCATTCGGGCAAAACCAAGACATGGGCTCCCTTTAAAGTGCCGGAAGAAGCCATTGGATGCGGTTTCCATGAGGCGGTTCGTGGAGTGCTGTCTCACCATGTGGTCATACGCGATCACCGCATCGCCAACTATCATCCGTATCCCCCAACTCCGTGGAATGCAAACCCGCGTGACATCTATGGCACGCCTGGCCCCTACGAAGACGCGGTGCAGAACACTCCAATCTTCGAGGAGAACGGGCCAGACAAGTTCAAGGGCGTCGATATCATGCGGGCGGTGCGCAGCTTCGATCCATGCCTGCCCTGCGGAGTCCACATGTACACCGGCGAGGGCAGGCTACTCAATAAAACGCAGCACTCTCCCATGCTTGGGCTGATGGGGCAAAATCATGGCGGATGAGGCTTGGGAGGTGGACTCGCTGGAAATCGAGGCGCAGGTGCAGCGCTTGCAAACGATTGCCGATCCGATCGCGCGCGCCACGGCAACGGAACTGATTGCTTCAGTGCTGCAGCTGCACGGCGCGGCCTTGCAGCGCATTCTGGAAATTCTGGAAGAAAGGCGAGAGCCGGCCATCACGGCGGCATTGGACGCCGACCCGCTTGTCCGCAGCATTCTGCTGCTGCACGATCTGCATCCGCAATCCACCGCTGAGCGGATATTCGGTGTTCTGCGAGAACTCGAAGGTCGGCTGAAGAAACGCGACGCATCGGTGGAACTGCTCAGCCTTGAAGACAGAGTGGTGAAGGTGCGCGTGGTCAACCGCGGTGGGAGCTCCGGGGTCCAAGCGCTGGTGGAAGAGGCGATTCGCGACGCTGCTCCGGAAATTTCCAACGTCGAAATTGAAAGCATCTCCCCAATTCGCTCCGGGTTTGTGTCCCTCGATGCGCTGCGCGAGGGCGCAATGGCAACTGCCGCCAGAGTGCAGGACTAGAGTTTCACGCTAGGAGAAGTTCGCATGCCAGACCATTACACGGCAAAAACGAAGATGCCTTCGCACACCAAAGGAACCATGCGGGGCGAGGAGCGCGTCAAGACGGGAGGCAAGGAGCCGGGTCGCGAGAAAGAGGTTGTGAACTCACGCAGTTCGACTTCAATTAACGCGAAAAGCCGCGCGCCCATCGATAAGAAGATGCCGCATATACCTCCGGCGTAAACGAGACCGATGGTTGAAACCGCAATTCTGTCGAACTCCGCCTGGACAGCTCTGAAAGCCCTGCGCCGCACGCGCCCTGCGGTCGAGCGCTGCGAGCTGTGCGCGCTGGAGCTCGCTTCGCGCCATCCCCACCTGTTCGAGTTGGAAACTCGGCGGATCGCATGCGCATGTGAAGCCTGCGCTCTTCTGTTCGAGGCCGAGGGTTCGCCGCGATATCGGAGGGTTCCGCGCGATGTCTTCTACATACCAGACTTCGTGATCGAGGACTCGCAGTGGGAGGCCCTCTCGCTGCCTATCAACCTGGCCTTTCTGTTCTTCAACAGTGCCAATCAGCGTGTAACGGCGATGTATCCCAGCCCAGCTGGAGCAACCGAATCGCTGCTTTCGCTCGATGCCTGGCAGCAGATTGCCGGTCGCAATCCGCAGCTCGAGCGGATGCAGCCGGATGTCGAGGCATTTCTGGTCAATCGCATAAGCGTCCCGCACGAATATTACATTGCTCCCATTGACCGTTGTTTCGAGTTGACTGGAGTTGTACGGAAGCAATGGCGCGGGTTTTCCGGCAGCGAAGAAGTGTGGAAGAGTGTCGAGGATTTCTTCAGCTCTTTGCGCGAAGAGGCACATGCGATCCATGCCTGAGCTGAGTTTTGCGGTTGAATCCGTTGCGCCGATGAGAGGCTCGGCGACTCCGGTGCTGCTGTTCCGGCTGAAAGTGCTCAATGCCGGAGGGGAGCAGATTCATTCAGTTGCGCTCAATTGCCAATTCCAAATTGAGGCGGCTGCACGAAGCTATTCCGCAACCGAGAAGACGTCCCTCAGCGATCTCTTTGGCGAGCCTGAGCGCTGGGGCAGCACGGTGAAGCCGTTGTTCTGGACTGCATTCAGCGCGACGGTCCCGGCCTTCCACGGATCGACAACGGTGGATCTGCGCGTGCCCTGCACCTTCGATTTCAACATCGCAGCGACAAAGTATTTCCATGCCGTCGAGGACGGCGAGATTCCGGTTGTGATCTTCTTCAGCGGAACAATTTTTTATCTCGCCGCTGAAGGCATGCAGATCGCGCCCATTGCCTGGTCAAAGCAGGCAATCTGCCGAATTCCTGCCGAAACCTGGAAAGAGCTCATGCGCCTGCATTATCCCAACACCGCCTGGCTCAATTTGCGGCAAGACGTTTTCGATCGCCTCTATCGCTACAAGGTCCGCAACGGGCTGCCCACCTGGGAGCAGATGATGGAACACGTCCTCGCAGCGGCCGGTGAGGACAAGCGATGAATCTCGATGCTATACGCGCCGTGGCTAACGCCGTGTTGTACGAAGGCTACATGCTGTACCCCTATCGGCGCTCGGCCCTCAAGAACCGTTCGCAAGGTTGGAGCTTTGGTACGTTGCTGCCGCCAAAGTATGTACAGGAAAATCCCGGGGAATCGGATCGACTACAGGCACAACTGGTGCTGCTCGCAAATGAGGATTCCGTTATCACCGCCGAAGCCCGTTTTCTGCAGCTAGGCGAGTCTGCAACCGGCGTTCTGGAACGGAATGTGATCGCGCGGCGGCCTCTGCGCGAGGTAGTTCACACAGCGACCAATGTGGAATTTAGCTTCGGACCCGACGGAAGCACCATCTGTGAACCAATTGCCGGCAGCATCCAAATCAATACGGAGACTAGCGACCAATGGTCGAAGTTGAGTGTGCGAATTTCAAATCAAAGTCAACTGCCGCAAGCTGGTCTTAACCGTGACCAGGCACTCACACGGGCGCTGATCGCCGCTCACGCCGTGGTCACAGTCGAAGGCGGGGAGTTCATTTCATTGCTCGATCCTCCCGACGAACTTCGCACTCTTGTCTCTAACTGCAAGCAGGTTGGAATCTTTCCCGTAATGATCGGCAAGGAAGGCGAGCGAAAGGCAATGCTGCTATCCCCCATCATTCTGTACGACTATCCCAAGATCGCAGCCCAAAGCAAAGGCAATTTCTTTGACAGTTCTGAAATTGACGAGATGCTGAGCCTGCGGGTACTCACGCTCAGCGATTCCGAGAAAGATGAGATTCGCGCAAGAGGCGGCCCGGCCAGCCAGATTCTCGACCGCACAGAGGCTCTGTCCCGTGCAGAGCTTTCCGGGTTGCATGGAAGGATGTGCGAAGTTGCGCGTTCGGAGGCGAAGCGATGAACGACTGGAACCCGTTTTCCAGCGCTCCAATTCGGGAAAGCGTGCAGGTGTTTGGAGTGGAGCTGCGCAAAGGAGATCGCGTCCGCCTGTGGCCGCAGAAACGCGCCGACATCCTCGATCTGGCGCTTACGGGCAAAGTCGCGACCATTGAAGCCATCGAGGAAGATTTTGAGAACCAAATCCATCTCGCGGTGATCATCGATGACGATCCGGGAAAAGATTTTGGGGCCTTGCGCCAGCCGGGACACCGTTTCTTCTTTCTGCCCAATGAAGTTGAGCCGGTAGATCTGGAAGCGCTAGAGGAAAATAAGCCATGAGCGGCAAAGTCCTGATCGCGGGAGTGGGAAACATCTTCCTCGGAGACGATGCCTTCGGAGTCGAGGTGTTGCGCCGCCTCAGCCAGCGCGAGCTTCCGGAACAGGTTTGCGCAAGGGATTTCGGCATTCGCGGCTTCGATCTGGCATATGCACTGATGGAACCGTGGGAGCTTGTGGTTCTACTTGATGCCACCCAGCGCGGCGGCGTTCCGGGTACGGTCTACGTTATCGAGCACAAAGCGAACGACAACACGGAAGCTCGAATGTCCTTGGAGCCCCATGGCATGCATCCCGTCCGGGCTCTCGATTTGATAAGCGCGATGGGTTCGCGGGCGCCGCGCACGGTGGTGATTGGTTGCGAGCCGGAAGACCTGGGCGGTGAAGGTGGCCGAATGGGTCTAAGTCCCGCAGTAGCGGCATCGATCGATGAGGCGGCGAATTTGGCGCTGCGCCTTGCTTCGGAATGCGTCAATGCAGTTGCAATTTAGGAAAGAAAAAGGGAGAAAAGCGATGAGTTCAACCGGTGGAAGTTTGCTGAAGCTCGTGGGTGCTTTTGCGGCCGTGGTGGCTGCGGCGGCTCTGATTTCATTGGCGCCCGACTTTAAGCGATACCTGAAAATCGAATCGATGTAATGCGCAGGCGACCATGCATGAGCTTTCCATTGCAATGAGCATCCTGGATCGCGTGCTGGAAGAAAGCCGCGCCCATAGCGATGCCCGTGTGGAGGCAGTGTATCTGCGTATTGGGCCGCTATCGGGAGTGGATGTCGAGGCGCTTCGGTTCGCCTTCGAAGTCGCGTGCGAGGAATCCCAACTCTCCGGTTGCCGGCTGGAGATTACCGAGGTGCCGATCTCGCTCGAGTGCCCGAGTTGCCGATCGGAAAAGCAAGCGGTCTCAATCCAGCAGTTGTGCTGTTCCGATTGTGGAACGCCGTCGCCTGAGATCGTGCATGGAAGAGAACTCGAACTTCGTGCCGTGGAGCTTGTGGAATGAACCGTCCTCGTCTGGTGGAAGTACGTGAAAACATTCTCAAACAAAACGATCTGCTCGCCCGCTCGTTACGCACACGATTCCACGAGGCCGGCGTTCTGGTGGTCAGCTTCGTTTCGAGTCCCGGTTCGGGCAAAACCACATTGTTGGAGAAACTTCTCGCGCGCGCCAGTGAGAAATTTCGCATAGCGGCCCTGGTCGGCGATCTGGCCACAGAAAACGATGCCGCGCGGCTGATGCGCGCAGCCCCTCAGGTGAAACAAATTACCACCGGGACTGTGTGTCATCTTGACGCGCACATGGTCGAGTTGGCTTTGGCAAATTGGGAGTTGAACAAACTTGACCTGCTCTTCATCGAGAACGTCGGCAATTTGGTATGTCCGTCCAGCTACGATTTAGGCGAAGATCTGCGTTTCGTGCTGCTCTCGGCAACAGAAGGCGAAGACAAGCCGCTGAAATATCCCACCATCTTCAACACCTCGGATGTGGCGATCATTACTAAAATGGACCTGGCCGCCGCCGCCGAATTTGATGTCGAACTGGCGCATCGTAATATCCAGAGCGTTCGTCCGGGTATGCGCGTCTTCGAATTGTCGGCGAAAACGGGGAAGGGCATCGACGAACTGAGTAGTTTTATCCAGTCGCAGCGGCTTGTTTCTCAAAGTGAGGCGGCTGTTTAGTTTTCGCGTTTCGACGATGTTCCACGCCGGCGATGGACCCTTCTCGGGAAGTCATTTAGAAAACCGACATCCTCCCGATTCCTGCAACCATCCATGTAGTTGAAAAACAACACGGAGTGCGCGGGCGAAAGAGATCGTCAGTTCTAACGGCGGCCCAGGACCCGTCGATCCGTTCAAAGCAGGAAGCAGCATGATCCCATTCTGGGAACCCCGAGTTCGGCGCCACACCAGCAGGATTGACCGGATCCTATCTAAGTCGCTGATTGCCATTTGTGCGGTGGTGCTATGGCCGGGATTCTTAGATGCCCAGTCTGCATCGCAGTTGGTGAACCGGATGGTCCAGAACGAGCTTGGAGCGGCAAAGAACGATCACAGTTATTGGATGTACCAGGACAGCAACACCGACAAGGGAAGGACCACCATTGACGAAGTCCTGCAAACTCCTGAGGGCTGGATGCGGCGTTTGGTCTCTGTAAATGGAAAGCCGCCAACTCCGGACGAAGAAAAGAAGAGTGAAGATGAATTGCACAAATTTCTCTCCGATCCTGACTATCGCAAACAGGAGCACGAGAAGGTCCTGCAGGACGGCAAGAAGGCGACGGACCTCTTAAGCATGCTTCCTTCCGCGTTCCTCTACACCGCTCGCGGACGACAAGGGAGGACAATTCGCTTCAGTTTCCGACCAAACCCGAAATTCCATCCGCCAACCCGGGAAGCGAAGGTATTCCACTCCATGGCAGGCATGCTCCTGATCGATTCAAAGGACATGCGCTTGATGAGATTGAGCGGCCATCTCATTGAGGACGTCGACTTTGGCTTCGGTATTTTGGGAAAGTTAAGCAAGGGCGGGACGTTCGAAGTAGATCAGGCCGACGTTGGCGGCGGACATTGGGAGATGACCAAGCTCGACGTGCACATCTCAGGTCACGCGCTATTCTTCGCGACCATCAAAGAGCAGCAGCACGAGATAATGACCGGCTTTCATGAAGTGCCGCCGGGGACCACCTTGGCCGAAGCTGCTGAGATGCTCAAGAGACCCACTGAAAGTTCAATGCCAGGCCGGAAGTAGAAGCAATGCGCATTCAATTGCAAGCATTGTACTTGCAGAAACACCGCATCAAAGTGCGGATTTGGCCTCAATCCCGGGCGGCGCAGCCCGTGCGATACTGATGTTGAGCCTTGAAGAGGGGCCTGAACTTGTCCATTCTGAAGAGAAATAATGTGAAGCTCTTTGGCGAGGGCAGCAGACCGATGATCTTCGCCCATGGCTACGGCTGCGATCAGAATATGTGGCGCTATGTGGCGCCAGCGTTCCAGCAGGATTACAAAATCATTTTGTTCGACCACGTGGGGGCTGGGAATTCTGACATCGCTGCATTCGATCGCAGAAGATATCAAACTTTAGCTGGATACTCGGAAGACGTGCTGGAGATTTGCCACGCACTGGATCTGCGCAACGTCACCTTCGTCGGGCATTCAGTGAGTTCAATGATTGGCGTTCTAGCTGCCATTCGAGAGCCAGAACTCTTTGAGAATCTCATCCTGGTAGGTCCGTCGCCCCGTTATATCAATGATGTTTCCTACGTCGGAGGCTTTGAGCGGCCGGAGATTGATGGCCTTTTGGACATGTTAGACCAGAATTATTTGGGATGGGCCTCGACCATGGCGCCCGCAATCATGGCCAATGGGGACCGTCCGGAGCTTGCGGCTGAGCTCGAGAACAGTTTCTGCCGCACCGATCCACAAATTGCCAAGTTTTTCGCCCGCGTAACTTTTCTTTCCGACAATCGAGAAGACCTGGCACAAGTGCGCAGCCGGACTCTCATACTTCAATGTTCCGAGGATGTGATCGCCCCGTTGAGTGTCGGAGAATTTGTGCATCGCGAAATTACGAACAGCGAACTCGTCATCATGAAGGCGACAGGGCACTGTCCGAACTTGAGCGCTCCCGAAGAAACAATCCGTTCCATTCAGAAATTTCTTGTGGGCTCCTCCGCTTCCGCAAAGCTCTCCTTTGCCTCGTGATCAGCGAAATCGAAATTTCGGCAGCGTTGCAGCTGTTTGAAGCTGCTCCTTGCGCTTACCTGTTTACTTTGCCTGACGGCACGATCACGAAGGTAAACCAGACATTCCTCGATTGGACGGGACACGCCAGCTCCGAACTTGTACATCGAAAGAAATTTCAAGAATTGCTGACGCGGCCGTCGGCGATCTTTTATGAGACACACTTTTCCCCGCTGCTGCGCATGCAGGGTTTTGTGAACGAAATCACTGTTGATTTTTTGTGCGCGGATGAATCTCATCTGCCGGCACTGGTGAATTCCAAGATTCAGGCTGACGAATCCGGAGAGCCGGCTCTAATTCTCACCAGTATCTTCGATATTCGAGAGCGTCGCAGATACGAGCGCGAGCTGCTGCTGGAACGTCGGAGAGCTGAGCGGTGGTCTTGGCTGGTGGAGAATACCAGCGACGCCATCGTTCTCGCAGATGCCAAGTCGATTTTAACTGGATGGAATCGCGGAGCTGAAGCCTTGTTCGGTTATAACGCCGCCGAGGCCGTGGGACAGAGCTTTCGTGATCTGATTGTTCTCCCCGAAGGACTTGAGAAATTCGACGCAAGCGTACAGAGACTTCGCTCCGGACAATCTGTCCAGCATGAGGCAATCGTAAAGGACAATCAGAACACGCCGATCCATGTGTCTATCAACATGACGCCGCTTGTCGAGCCTGTTGACGAATACAAGGGATTTTCGGCCATTATGCGGGACGTTCGCGCGAGGAAGAAGTCAGAAAGAGCCCAACAGATGGCCAAGGACCTGGAATTGGCGAACCGGCTGGCACATCAGATCAACAATCCGCTTCAAGCGGTCACAAATTGCATGGCAATTGTCTCCCACGCAACCGCGAATGAATATGTCTCAGTTGCAGAAGAAAACCTCAAACGCATTGCGCAGGTCATCACAGATTTGGTGGCGGTAACCCGACGACCGCAGTAGCATGCTTTCCTCAAGAGAGGGTTTTCTCAACAATTCTTGGGAGCACGCGTATCAGCGGAGTCATTTCGCCTGCTACAATGCCTCCTCTCACGGAGGACCGCGACATGAAAAGGGCGTTTCGGCTCTGGCTGTTCCCGCTTTTGTTCTTTCCCTGGTCGCTAATTGCACAACAGCAACGCGCGCCACTGACGGCCGAAGAGATCGCCAAGCGCAACCACATCGAGAAAGAACTCGAGTCCATCGCGATTATCGACCGCAAGCTGATGATCCCCATGAAAGATGGAAAGCGAATGGCAGCCGATGTCTATCGTCCGAAGGACACCTCGAAAAGGTATCCGATCATCTTCGTGCGTACTCCCTACAACTTCAACTACTGGGACGTTCGTAACGGGGTCCCCCGCGACATGACGACGGAACTCGACGCCGTAAAGCGCGGCTATGCGTATGTGGAGATGGAAGAGCGCGGCCATTTCTTCTCCGAAGGCAACTATGACATCCTTGGCCCACCGCGCACGGATGGCTACGACGAGATTACGTGGATGTCCTCGCAGCCTTGGTCGAACGGCAAAGTAGGACTGATTGGCTGCTCCTCGACCGCGGAATGGCAACTAGGGGTGGCGGCCATGGGAAATCCCGCTCTTAGCGCGATTATTCCCGAGAGCTTTGGAGCTGGCGTCGGTCGGGTGAAGCCCTATTACGAGCAGGGAAACTGGTTTCGCGGCGGCGCTGTGCAGATGCTATTCATTGCCTGGTTGTACGGCGAACAGAACCAGGTTCGGCCGATGTTCCCGACCGACACTTCGCAGGCCGACCTCGTGCGTGCTTCGCGGGCATTCGATCTCGCGCAGCAGCTTCCTCCCGTGGACTGGGCAAAAGCTCTTCGTCACTTGCCGGAAGAGGACATCATCGAGGCAGTCGGAGGCCCACACGGGATTTTCGCCGATCCGATGCCGGTGCCAACTGGCGGTGCAATGATTCGACGCACGCCCAACGATCCCGCCTGGTACAAGGGTGGACTCTGGCATGACAACATGCCCATCAATGTTCCCGGCCTGTGGCTTATGACCTGGTACGACGTCTCGATTGGACCGAATTTGGCGGCTTACAACTACGTGCGCAGCACGGCTAAAGGGGAAGTAGCTAACGAGCAATATGCGGTGATTGCTCCCGTTCTGCATTGCTCGTACAAACGGGCGACGGAAGACACGGTGGTTGGCGAGCGCGACATGGGCGATGCCCGCCTCGACTATGATGCGCTCACTTACGGCTGGTTCGACCGTTTCCTGAAAGGGGAAAACAACGGGCTGCTGGAGAAGACACCGAAGGTGCAGTACTTCACCATGGGACTCAACAAATGGCAGTCTTCGGACACGTGGCCACCGAAAGGCGCGCAACGAATGACGTTGTACCTCTCAAGCGGAGGACACGCTAACTCGCTCAATGGGGATGGCGTGCTTGGCGATGCGACTCCGGCGGCAGATATGCCGGACAGCTTCACCTACGATCCGATGAACCCAGTTCCGTCCTATGGTGGCAACGTGTGTTGTACCGGGACCGCAGTTACAGGAGGGGCCTTTGACCAGCGGTCAATGGAGTCACGCGCAGACATCCTTGTGTTCACGACGGAACCGTTGAAACAGGGACTCGAGGTCAGCGGGCCGATGGATGTGACGCTCTATGCTTCTTCCGACGCGAAAGACACGGATTTTACAGTGAAGGTGATCGACGTCTACCCGGGAGATGGCGCGGCCTACAATCTCGACGAAAATATTCAGCGCGCGCGTTATCGCGACGGCTACGATAAGCCGCCGGTCTGGATGGAATCTGGGAAGGTTTACAAAATCGAGTTTCAGCCCATGGTGACCAGCAACTATTTCCCCGCAGGCCACCGTATTCGGATTGAGGTCTCAAGCAGCAACTTTCCGCGTTTCGATCGCAACCTGAATACCGGCGGAAATAATTACGATGAAAGCAAGGGAATGGTGGCGCACAACTCCATCCATCATTCCCACGAATATCCATCATCGCTGACGATCACTGTAGTGCCCCAAACGTCACAGCAAAGAACTGGACACTAGGAGCAGGACGCAAAGCACAGCTTCTGTTAGAAGGGTTTGAAGAGAATGGCGGGGACGACGAGACTCGAACTCGCGACCTCTGCCGTGACAGTGGGACACAAAACCGTAACTTATTGAAATTGAACGGCACAGACGGCATTCAAAAACGGTTTTGGAGCCCTGAGAAAGCCCTATTGGACAGTCATCGGACATAGAAAATGGCCTTTAGAGCGTTTGTAGGAGGCGAGGCGAACACGAAGTCCTCGGGCCCGCAGTACTGGCTTTGTGATCTCCATTCAACCAGAGCCGTGATTACGGGATGCATCGGCAAAATGAGTCTGTACGTATGCAAGCCGTCGTTCGTTCGGCTGCGACGTCAGACCAGATATCCGAGGTCACTGAGGGAAATCTTCCCGATATCCAAGTTAACGCCGTAATGCTTTTATTAAGGGCAAAAGCTAGCATCTGAAATCTAAAATTTGGGTCCAATTTCATCAGGGTTTCGCTGAAGCGATCGAATGCAGGTCACTGGGCCATCGGGGAAGCCAGCGTCCCATCGGACCAATTGCCGACCCAGACAAGGAAAATCGTCGCCCCTTCTTCGGGATCATTCGCGGCCATGATCGGCGAGTTCGGCAAGTCGGCCCCCCAACTTTTCCCCGCGTCACCCGGAACGAAAAACATGAGGTGCGGATGCCAGGACTTGGCTTCGTCGCTCAAGTACTGTTGCTTCGACATCATGTAAGCCATTGCTCCAAGTTCGAGAGTTGGCAGCTCCTTTTTAGCCAGTGCCGATCCGATCGCCTCGACGATCTCGGTTTTTGACCTTTCCGCCAGTACCAGTTTGGTCTTCATCAGATAGACGGGCGCATAGGTCCTCGCGGCTGCCGGATTAAAACAAACGGGGGAGCGGGTCTTGGCATTCCAAGAAGCCACACGTTATTTCCTCTGAATCGCAGTCGAATACTCACAAGGAAGAGGTTTCATTCGATATGCTTTTAAAGGCAGCACTGAGACACCGTCCAGACCGCATCATCCTGGGCGAGGTCCGAGGCGTCGAGGCCAGGACACTCCTTGATGCGATGAATACCGGCCATGATGGGACTCTCACGACGATTCACGCAAGCAGCGCGGAACGCGCGCTGCGCCGAATTGCAGCCCTTGCAGTTCGAGCCACAGGCCAAATGACAATGCGCGATGCAGAAGAAGAGGTCAGATCATCTATCGACCTAGTGGTGCAACTAAAACGACAAGCGGGCAAGCGTATGATTGCTGACGTCCTGGAAGTAAAGTAGGCTAACAGGTTTATCGTCGCCTCTGCATGAGAGCAAGCGATCCCTTGAGGAGAGTGGCTCTTGACTTGTGCCCACGCCAACTTCTTTTGATTGGGCGGATAAATATGGGCAGCAGTTCTGAGAGACTGTTAGTATCTCTTACTTATGACCAACGCCAGTGTTCTCGCATTTCTCGAGGGCGAAATTGAACGACTCCGATAAGCCCGGCAACTGCTCGGGGAATCCGATTGGACGTTTTTGGCTCCGTCGGGGCATGCGATGCAGACATACCTGGGAACTAGGCAATGTCTGCGGAAATTTCAATTCCTAGCCCAAACTGATCTGAGATTGAAATGTAAATCCCTCTGGCGGTATTCAGTAGCAGAGCGTGATCTCCTTTGAGGTGGAGAAATTTGTATAGGCGCAGAATGCTTCCTGCAGCAGCATTAAGTATTGCTCTTCTAGCCGGCTGTGGCGCTGAATTAAAGACTCCTTTGCCTGCCATGGGATTACATCCGGAGATATTGGCGGCAAAAAAACCGAATTCCGGACGATCGTCTAATCAAAGCTTTATTGCCGCGACTCCTTTGCCTGCAGTTCAGGTGCTGCTGGCGCTCACCTGGCGCAGCAATTTTGCTGCGAAAAAATCCGCGGCGGCCGTTATCGTCAATCCAGTGCCTTCGCCGAGTGCTTCAAAATCCGATTTTTACGTTTCGGCGAGCGGAAACGATGCCAACAGCGGCACTCTGGCGCGACCCTGGAAGACGATCAATCGTGCCGCGCTGCAAATCAAGGCCGGAGATGTGGTGCATGTTGCCCCGGGTGAGTATCGCGGGAATGTCAAAACTTCGGTCAACGGCAACGCCGGCGCGCGAATTCGCTTTATCTCTGACAAACAGGGAGCGGCCCGCATTGTGGGTGGAAGCGGCGAAGCAGCTTGGCAAAACAAGGGCAACTATGTCGATGTCATGGGCTTCGATGTGACTGGCGGAAACGCGAATGGCATCGAAAACCTCGCATCTAATGTGCGCATTCTTGGCAACACCGTGCATGACATTCTCGCGTTGTGCAGTCCCAATGGAGGATCTGGGATCATCAACGCTGAGTACACGACGCACGACAACGATATCGGCTTCAACTTTGTGCATGATATACGCGCGCCTGCGCGCTGCAATAAGCGGCACGGCGTCGGAATCTATCAAACAAACCTGCGGGGACACGTTTATAACAACGTTTCCATCCACAATGGGAGCGTGGGCATCCAGCTTTGGCATGCCGCAAATGCGGTCGCGGTGGCTAATAACACGACGCTGAACAACGCGGGACCGGGTATTGTGATTGGCGCGGGCGACTCACCGGGTGGAATCATCAACGATCATTCCATCGTGATCAACAACATCTCCATCCATAACGGCCAGGAAGGAATCCAGGAGTTCGGAGCAACCGGTCCGGATAACCGCTTTCAGAATAATATTTCTTTCGGAAATGGCGCGGCCAACATGGAAACCATCACAGGAACCGCGTCGGGAACGATCATTGCCGATCCACAATTCGTCAATAACACTGGAAATTGGGACGGAGATTACCATTTATCACCGAAGAGTCCGGCCATTGATGCGGGTGTAAGCGCAAATTCTCCGACCACAGACATGGTTGGAGGCAGACGTCCGCAGGGGCGCGCAGTCGATATCGGCGCCTATGAATTCGGAGCTAGGCCGGGAAAATGGCCTTGGCAGTAGTTTTAGCAGGGAGAATCGCGCAGACAGGATGGGTTCGCGGTCTCAGGCGGGGCGGGAAACGGACATTTCGGGGATATCAACGCAAGCAGATTTCGATTCTAATCGCTCTATCAGCATGTCGAGGGATAGCAGTGGGCCCAGCGAAGCCAGTTCGATGCGGTCGCTGGAGAGAGTTTTGCCAACAATTCCGTAGTCCTGAAGTCGCTGAATTGTGCCTCTTTTGGCGGCAAGCTGTCTCAGAACCAGGGGGAGATCGGCAGAATCGGGCCCCTGAACTGGTTTCACCGGCGCTCCATGCAGCTGGTTTAGCTTGCGTTTCAGGCGAAGAATGCGGTCCGCAACATACTTTATAAGGTCTCTGGAAAGATCAAATGCAGTCGCCGAGGTGCTCATTCCACCTTCCGTAGATGCAATTTTCGCCGCTTCAGGCGACATTTTAGTGATCATTGCGCGGTGATAGCGGTTAAAGAAGCGCTTCGAGCGGTCCAGATTGTATCCGATTGCCACCGCTTCCCGGTCCAGATACGGAGCATGTACTTGCAGAATCGCTGAACTATTAGTCAAAAATCGGCCAGCAAACCCACGCATTTTAAGTTCGTAGTAGATGCGATCATAGGTTTGCGTGTTCGTGCCGCTCGCATAGCTCGCAAAACGCTGCAACATTCGTGCACTTAATGATGCGGCAGCGTGGCAATATCTTGCTCCCAAATAGCTAAGTTCCGGCCATGCTGGGGCAAAGCGCATGTGGTATAGGCGTTCCAAAGCATGCTTTTGACGTGCGTAGAGGGGAAAGTCTTGTAGCCACCAAAAGTCCTTAAATAATTCCCCACCAGCCCCGCTGATGCCCAGGGTCACTCCGCGAGCGCGACGATCACGTTGCAGTTGGATGGGACGATCGGATTTTGCTAAATCAAACAGGCCGTCGCTGATCGAGAACAGATTGTCCCAATCTGTCTGGCGCGGATCATGATGCGTCAGGAAAAAGTCGCGGCCGAGCACCTGCGAGACTTCCTGCGCGATCGTGGCATCCTGCATTGTGGAATTTCCTGACAAAGCCACTTCGAACGGCAGTCCAAAATAGCAAAAAACGACCGCGAGCAGTCGCGAGTCGCTACCACCGGTAAGGTCCAGGCTGGCTCGTTCCCGTGAAATCGATTCGGAAAAGCTGCGTAACAACTCCTCAAACGGCCGATGGGGGACTTGGGAGATGTCAGGAATTGGTTTTTTCGAAATTGACGTCGAGCCATCTGGAAGGGATTCGACGATCTCGTCTGCGGCAATGGTTCGGACCTGCGGGAAAAACGTTCTGCCTGAATAGATGCAGCCAAACCGCAAAAACTCGACGATCGCTTCAGGATCGAGGTCCTCTGGCTTCAGCCGCTCACGAGAAACAATGTCTAAGAATGACGTGCCGACCGATTTGGGAGAGACATAAGCGTGGTATAGGCCACTATTGTCTACAAATGAGAATCTCCGATTAGCTGCTTTGTCCTTAATCTGTACAAAGTAGACGCCTCTTAAGTTAGCTGCGGCTGCGGCTAAATAGTCTCCGTACTCTTGTGCGAACTTTAATATAGACTGCGCGCCAGAACCTGCTCCGTCCAGGTATACGAAGCCGCGCCAGGAGATTTCGTATCGATCCGTGCGCACCAAAGGAGCTGAGCCCGCAGCTCGGACGCAACTATCCGATGTGATCATGAGTTGAAGATATTGTGCCGCAGTTGCCGTCGATTCGCTTCGACCATGGCCAGTGTTCCCGAACTCAGGAACCCATTTAGAGCTCGTGAAAACTAATCAATTCAATTCCGGCATCACCAAATAAGCGGCGAATGGCCGAATCTGTCAGCAGTTCCAGTTCGGCTGCACGCTGTTCCACGTAGGTGGCATTGGCGCGCAGCAACTCATCCGGCTCTGCGGGATGACAATAAATCTCATGCGAACCTTGGGAAAGGGTGCGCGCCAGCGTCTCCCAAAAGCTGCGCACATCCTTACTACTATCGTCCGTGTATCCCGGCGAGATCAGCGAATCCGCGCGTACAAATCCGCGTCTTTCCGCTTGCGAGGTCCGCCA
>DATNAF010000118.1:0-2835 GCA_035572845.1 Terriglobales bacterium | reverse complement strand
GCATGGCTGCATCGCATAGAGTCCTAGACAAGTTCAGCACGGAACACCTGAATGCGGACCTAAGAGGCCGTTCGGTGCGGGGCGGCCTATTGACGCTCTCTTCACAGGGAGCACAATTCCTCATGCAGTCGGTTGCAACTGTTGTTCTTGCGCGACTGCTGACGCCGGCAGACTTCGGACTGGTCGCTATGGTGACCGCAATTACCGGCCTGGGACAGGCATTCGCTGATCTTGGCCTGTCAGAAGCGACCATCCAGCATCCGAAAATCACCCATGAGCAGGTCAGCACCTTGTTCTGGCTTAACGTTGCCATTGGCCTCGTGCTGACGTCCATCGCAGCGGCGCTTGCGCCCGTTCTGGCCTGGTTTTATCGAGAGCCGCGACTGACAGAAATAACGGTTATTGTTTCCTTTACATTCCTGATAGGCGGATTGAGGGTACAGCATGATGCGCTCCTGAAACGGCAGATGCGTTTCAGGGCGCTGGCTATCCGCGATGTGATGGCCTATGTCGTCGCTGTTCCGCTGGCTATTGTCCTGGCGTTGCGCGGCGCTGGTTATTGGGCGCTCGTCGCGCTCCCGTTGGCGCTGAACTTCATCCAGATGTCTCTTTCCTGGCTAATGGTCCGCTGGATTCCAGGACTGCCGAGGCGTAACTCGCAAGTACGGTCGCTCATCGCATTCGGGGGCAACGTCGCCGCTTCCTACCTGGTGATGAATGTGAACAGCAACGCAGATAATGTCCTGATTGGCTGGTACTGGGGAGCCACCCCGCTTGGGTTTTATTCAAGGGCCTACAACCTCCTGATGCTGCCAATACGCCAGCTTAGCGCCCCAGCCGCAAGCGTGGCTGTGCCTACGTTCAGCAGAGTCCAGGACGATCCGGGACGCCTGGCGCGTTACTATCTTCGAGCCGCAAACCTGATTATGTGGATCATCGCGCCAGTCTTCGGGTTCCTGTTCGTGGCCGCGATGCCGATCGTGATCCTCGCTCTGGGCGACCAGTGGGAAGCAGCCGCTCCGGTATTTCAGATTCTTGCCATCTTTGCGCTTGGGCAGATGCTGGTTAATCTTACGGTGTGGCTGCTGGTGAGCTGCGGCGAATCGCGGCGGCTGCTAAAGCTCGTGCTGATCATGTTCCCGGTCGTCGTAGGCAGCTACGCTATCGGCCTGCCCTTCGGCATCAAAGGAGTGGCTCTGTCGGGCTCGCTGGTCTTGCTGGCTATCTTTCCATGGATGCTCAGGTATAGCTATCGTGGCACAGAACTGACTTTGAAGCGCCTGGGCCGCGCGATCCTCTGCCCGATCTCGGTTGCACTGGCAGGCATAGGATTGTCAGAACTGATACTGCGCTTGACCGCGGCGAAAGGGATCGCTGCCCAGTTGCTTTTAACCCTTCTAGGGTTCGCTGTCACATTTGCTATCTCGACCATGACCCCGGCAGTGAGACGCGAGCTGGCGGCACTGAAAGAAGTTTTGCGCCAATCGCGCTCCGGCGCTTCACCGGACCTCGCTGACAATCCGATCCTACTTCCGCTGTAAACTCAGGGAGCTTCATTTTCTACTCTCAGCTATTCTTCAATTGCAAGGTGTCCTATGAGCAGCGATAACTTTCCTTATGTCTTGATAACGCCCGCGCGAAACGAGGCGAAATTCATTGAAAAGACGATCCAGTCGGTCATTCGACAGAGCGTCCTGCCGGCAAGATGGGTGATTGTGAATGATGGATCAACCGATAATACATCCAGCATCGTTCGCCCTTATCTCGCCAACCACGATTGGATCAAGCTGATCGATTTTCCGGTGCGCAAGGAGAGAAATTTCGCCGCGAAAGTTCATGCGTTCAACGCCGGCCAGGAAATGGTCAGCGATATTGACTATGAAGTGATCGGCAATCTGGATGCTGATGTTTCGCTTGATCCGGACCACTTCGAATTTCTTCTTAACCAGTTCCGGAAGGACCCTGAGCTGGGCGTTGCCGGAACCGTGTTCACGGAAGAGACCGGCTACAGTTCGGAGACCGATAGTTTCGAGGGACAGAACCACGTGTCCGGCCAGTGCCAGCTTTTTCGTCGCGAGTGCTTTGCGGAAATCGGCGGATACTGCGCGAACAAAACCGGGGGAATCGACTGGATGGCCGTGACAACTGCGCGCATGATGGGCTGGAAAACCAGATCTTTCCGCGAAAAATCGTTCTTCCATCATCGGAGCATGGGAACAGCCGAACGGGGCCGCCTCGCCTCGAGTTTCTCCTACGGCGAAAAGGACTACTATCTCGGCGGGCACCCTCTATGGGAAATCTTTCGTGTTGCTTATAGAATGACCAAATCTCCCTATCTGGTGGATGGCTTGGCTCTCGGCGCTGGGTACATTTGGGCTTTGCTGGGGCGGCAAAAACGTCCTGTCTCGCCTGAGCTGATGCGCTTTCACCGCAGGGAACAAATGCAAAAGCTGCGAAATATTCTTGCCTCCATTGTCCGCCTCCGGCATGTGGACAGTTTTGAAGTAAAGCCGAGCTAACATATAAGGTCACGAGACAATGGCTACAGCAACCATCCGAACTTTCGCAGTTGCGCACAGAACACCTGAAGTCGAACAACTGCAGGCTACGATACTCCGCTTTGTCGAATGGCTTGATGGCTATGGAGAAACATCGTACGACCATCAAAGCTTTTTTGTGAGTAAGCCGGGACGTGCCGCCAAGGCGCTTTATTACAGGAGGCGTTTGCTGGGCACGCTTGCCGTGGCTCCGATGATTGCGGCAGAAGCGTTCGTGCCTTCAGCACGGCGTTTTTTTTGGAAGCGTCAGCGGCTTCCAATTGCAGATGCTCACTAC
>DATNAF010000117.1:0-6115 GCA_035572845.1 Terriglobales bacterium | reverse complement strand
GCTAGATGTTTACGGGCGAGATGCCCGTACCCCCACGACGTAAGGTGTGGATGTGATTGAGATTGTGGGGGCACGGGCATCTCGCCCGTGGAGTGTCAGATCAGTTCGTAGTACGATTCGCCCGCGCAGCTTCGGCATAACGTTTTACCATCACGACGAATTTCGCGGCGGAAATTAATTCCTTCGCCGCAAACATCACAGACAATTCGTTCGCCTTTGTATCCGGGAAATTCTTCTGGAGACAGGTCAACCTTCACCCATTGCGCGGTGAACAGGTCGTTGTCCGCCATTTGACGGTAAGCCAGCATCTGTTGCTGGTTCTTGTTATCGAGTTCTGGGTGCATTTCCCTGGCGAGCGCTTTTGACGATTCTTTCGCAGCAATGCGAATGGCTCGGCCGCTATTCACGTCAACAAACGTGGCCGCCATTTTGCCCCAGTCACGAAACTTCAGCGCCCGCTTGCCTAAACGGCAGCCAGTAACAACCGCAACCGCATCGGTTGCGCAGCGGTCAATCTCAACAAACGTAACCAGACGCTTGCGATCTGCACCTTGAGGATCGTCGATCCCTAACTTCTGCAGACCGAGCATCGCCATTCGCACGCCGAGCACTTGCCCGGCGCACAGGTGCCCGTGTGCTTGCTCGGCATCGCGAAGGTAGTCGTCGAAGGATTTCATGAATCAAGGTTTCAATGTTTCAGAGTTATAGGTCAACGCCTGCCGAGAAGATATGCCGTTGAAACCTTGCAACTTTGAAACGTTGAAACATTGAACTTTCAAAGGAGCACTATGAATTCTAAATCCAAAACTCTTCTTGCTCTGGCGCTGGCGATCGCACTCGCCGCCACCGGATGCAGCGCGCAATGGATCAATACAGCTTTGCAGGACCTGCCGGTGCTTACCCAGATGGCACTGAATATCGCCACTCTCGTAAGTACGCTCGCTGCGGGACAACAGGCCAGCGCAGCTGATACTGCGGTCATTCAGAACATTTCGGCGCAATCGAGCCGCGATCTGAACCTACTGCAAACTTTGTACAACGAATACAAAGCCACACCCAGGCCGACCACGCTGCAAAAGATCCAGAGCACAATTTCTGATCTCAATCAGAATCTGCCGACGATGCTGCAGTCCGCCCATATCTCAAACCCAACCGTTTCAGCTCGCATAGCCGCCGCGGTAAATCTGATCCTTACCACGGTGAATAGCTTCGCCGCTTTGATGCCGCAAGCTTCCTCGGCGACTGCGCGGAAGATCTCGCCTTCTCCGCTTCTTCATGCGAACGATTTGAGGAAGCAATGGAATCAGCAGGTCTGTGCACCTACGGGAAATCCTGTGCTGGATGCGGCATTCGCGACTACCGTGCTGCGGTAAACAGACTTCTGTCTTCGGTCTTCGGTTGTCGGTCGTCGGTTTCGGGTAGGGAACAAACCCGTCAATTCATTGGTCTCTGGATTTGCCGACGACTCACGGCCGATGACCGGAGACTGAATGCCGATGGCAGAAGGCTTGTCACCATTACTTTCAAATTGGAGTCCTCATGCCTTTGCCAGTCATTGCAATTACCAATGCCTCTACCTGCCTCTCGGATGCGCAAGTGGAGGCCGTGCTTCCTGCATTGCAAAAACAGGTGAGCAACGACTTCCAAGCTTACTGGGAGCTGGATTGCACGCTCTCGTCTTTGCCGCATGACCAGCCGCTCACCGAAGGGTGGTGGCAGATTGTGATCGTCGACAACCCCGACCAGGCGGGAGCTCTTGGGTACCACGAACTCACTGCGCAGGGCACACCGTTGGGAAAAATATTTGCCAAGCTCGATCTCGACAGCGGTTCATCCTGGACTGCGACCCTGAGCCACGAACTCCTCGAAATGCTGGCCGATCCGTGGATCAACTGGTGCGCATTCGGCAGCGACAGCAAAATCTATGCCCTCGAAGTTTGCGATGCAGTCGAGGCCGACAACCTGGGATACTTCATCGATGGGGTGCTGGTCTCAGATTTCGTGACCCCGGCGTGGTTCGAGCCAACCTGCGCCGACCGACTGGATTTCAAGAAGCATTTATCAAACGAGCTGGAACTCGCGCGCGGAGGCTACATTTCAATTTTCAACGCAGCCGACGGTTGGACCCAGATCACCGCAAAAGGCATAGGCGGCCCGCGCATTCTGCCCGGAAGCCGCAGGCAGAGAAGAAAATTGATTCGGCCATCGTGGAGGAACAGCTTGCGCTAGCAGACTGTCATCTACTGCGAGGCTTTGACTTCCAGCGGGAATTCGCGGCGAACCAACTGCATTGCTTCTTGTTTGGACTGCAGTTTCCCGTCGAGTTGTGCGTCTTCAATCGCGGCAAGAATTTCTTTGAAAACCGGGCCGGGAGAATATCCCGCGGCAATCAGATCATCCCCTGTGACCAGCGGCTTGGGACGAACTTCCTCTGGCGGTAGCGTGGTCATTTTTTCACGCGTGAAGTTGTACAACCGCAGGTTACAGTGGCTGGATTCGCAATCCAGGCGATGCAGTTCGAGATGCTGCTCGAAATGCGGCATCCGGATGAACTTTTTAAATGTCGAGGGATTCATGCGTTCCGCGTCGCCAAAGCGCATGTGATTTTCAACGAGCGCGATGATTTGTTTGGTTGCGTCACTCGAGAACCGGAGCCGGCGGCAGATCGCTTCTGCCATCTTCGTCCCAACTCGGGCATGCTCGTCGAAGCGAATGCGATCGGGAGCACAGCGGAATGTGGGCGGCTTGCCTACATCGTGCAGAAGCACTCCCCATGCCAGGGTCGCGGGGCAGGGGTGGGGCAATTTCTCTAGCATCAGCAATGTGTGTACGAACACATCTCCTTCGGGATGAAACTCAGGCGGCTGTTCGACCCCTTTCATGGCAGCAATTTCCGGGAGCACTTCGCGCAACAGGCCGGATTGGTCAAGCAGTTTGAAGGCACGCCGCGCATGGCCTTCAGTCAGCATGCGGGTGAGTTCATCACGCACGCGTTCGCGGGAAACCTGATGAACTTGTGGAGCGAGGTGCTGAATGGATTCGAATGTAGCCGGATCGATTGTGTACTCGAATCGCGCCGCGAAGCGCACTGCGCGCAGCATGCGTAGCTTGTCTTCCGCGAATCTTAAAGCGGGATCACCGATGGCTCGAATGATTCCTGCTTTAAGGTCCTCCTGGCCGCCGACGAAATCCAGCACTTCATTCTTGATCGGATCAAGCAGCAATCCATTTATCGTGAAATCACGCCGCTGAACATCTTCCCGAGGATCACAGGTAAAGCGGACTTCGTCGGGATGGCGGCCATCGGAATAACCTACATCGCAGCGAAAGGTCGCAACCTCTACGCAGGATTTGTGACGGTGCCCGAGCGCGAATTCCTCATTCTCGGTTTCAGTCGAGCAGTTTTCATTTTCCCGGGGTTGTTCAGAGGTCGGAAACGGGACCAAAACGACCCCAAACTGCGCGCCCACAGCATAAGTCTCAGGAAAAATACGCATGACTTCGTCAGGCTTGGCGTTGGTGGCCACGTCATAATCGGCCGGATCATGACCGAGCAGCAGATCGCGCACACAACCTCCCACTAGATAGGCCTGATGGCCTCGCCCGCGCAGCGTGCTCACGATCGAATTTGCGAATTCGCGCACCTCTTAATGATACAGATCATGAATCGCAACGGAGCGGGACCTCATTCTCGCACCCGTCGTACATGTCCGGACGCCATCTATGGCAGACACTTCTGCACTTCTAGACTGAACTCACCTTAGTAGAAGCTATCCCTTCCAGCAGTAGGCGCTTTTCTGTGGCAGCCCGATGTGGGCGAGAACGCGGCATGCGAACTCGTGTGCCATCTGGTCGAGTGTGGCGGGACGGAAATAGTAGGCCGGAATCAGCGGAAAGATGGTCGCACCGGCGTCGGCAGCGCGATACATGTTGCGGATGTGAATTTTATTGAGCGGGGTTTCGCGGACGCATAGCATCAGCGGTCGTCTTTCTTTCAGGCTGACATCGGCAGCGCGCTCGATAAGCTGGGACGCGATGCCGTTCGCAATGCGGGCCAAGGTCCCGACGCTGCAAGGCAGCACGATCATGGCGTCTGCGGGATAAGAGCCGCTGGCAACATTGGCGCCTATATCGGCATTCGCTTGCTGTTGAATTTTGCGGGACGCGTGACCGAGCACTTGAGTGATCAAGTTATTGCGGCCGCGTAGCCCAAGTTCTTCAGCCATGACGCGAAGGGCGCTATCAGACGCGATGAAGTTTGCTCTCTGAACACGGGTATCGCGATCGACGAGTAGTAGCAGATGGCGCAGGAATATGGACCCGCTGGCGCCGGTTGTGGCGATGGTCAGGTTTTGCAGTGAGTTGGGCAATTGAGTTTTGAGCATAGGCAGCTGCGCGAACAGAGTCAAGACGGCGATGGCAAAGCGATCAGCTCAGCAGTTGCGGCGAACGGCGGCGCAAATGCATGCGTTGGCAGCAGTGCGGGATGACATTGGACCGCAACAAACCCGCCATGGACGCGGGTACCTTCGCGAATTCACCCAACATTTTCGTGAGTACGACTCTGTCCTCTCACCGAAAGATTTCCAGCAGCGGCTTGCCGCCGCGAGCACCGTTCTGATTGGCGACTATCATGCACTGGCAGCTTGCCAGCGCTTTGCGGCACAGTTAATCGAACCGTCCGCACGTGAACGCCGAGTAGTGTTGGGCGTCGAAGCCGTCCTGGCCAGGGATCAGCGAATCTTAGACGCCTGGTGGCGGCGGGAAATCACGCAAGACGAACTCAGGCGGCGACTGCGTTTTGACCGCGAATGGGGATATCCGTGGGAGCCGTTTTACGAGCTGCTGTCTGCTGCCCGCGATCACGTGGAGGGAATTTATGCTCTCGATTGCGCGCCCCGAGAAGACCTCCGTCGAATTCGGTCACGTGATCGTCATGCCGCTGCAAAAATTGCCGAAATCCGAGAGCGTCATCCGGACGCCGCTATTTTTGTCCTATTTGGCGAATCGCATCTCGCGCCCCAACACCTGCCACGCGCAATCGACGAACTGCTGCCAAATGAGAAAGTGTTGACCATTCTGCAAAATGTCGACGCACTCTACTGGCAAGCCGTCGCTCAGCAGGCGAGCGCGGTCAGTATTGGAAAGAATGCGGTATGCGTATTCAACTCCAGCCCTCTCGAGAAGTACGAGAGCTATCGTTTGTGCCTTGATGGTTGGAACGCCGCTGCCGACGACCTTCCAGATTTCGCGCCGGCGATCTACAACCTGATTTTTTCACTCGCCCGATCATTGGGCTTCCGGCTGGATTCACCGCGCAATGGAACCCAGCCAAAATACCTCACTGATCTGCTGCCTGAAGTTGTAACTCTCGAAGAATATCCGAACAGCCTGGATGCGAAATCCGAAGAAAAAACTTGCGCTTATCTGGCAGATGCGAATCTGTTCGTGATAAAAGAATTTCAGATGGCCGAAGCCGCTGAGGAATGCGCGCGATTTTTGTATTCTGCATGCCGCGGAATGGTCAGGCTCTCCTCGGCAGCGCAGCCCATTGAAGATGCGCTAGCACGTTTCGGTTCGCGCCTCTTGTGTCCGGAGTTTGACGCCAAAGACCACAATCCTGCTCTTGGAGATTCTCTTTATCAAAACTACCTGGCCGGAAAAGTTTCGCTTATGGCATTGAGGCGAATGTTTCTGACCAAACAGGAAACTCGCGACCAAGCGCGGCAAACGCTGGCGAAGCTTGAGAACCTGACGAGAGCATAGATCGAGCTTCGTTCCGGCTCATAGACACCCACACAAGCATCCCACAATGCTAACCTGAGAAAGAAGTACTAAGCGATCACGTGAACGCTGAATCCATTCGCAAATTGTTTGAGCAGGTGCGTGCCGGCAAGCTCGCGCCCGACGAAGCGGTAGAACGCCTGCGGCATCTCCCTTTCGAGGACCTCGGCTTCGCGAAAGTTGATCATCATCGCGCATTGCGCGTGGGCGCGCCCGAGGTCATTCTGGCCCAGGGTAAAACGCCAGCCCAGGTCGCCAGCATCTTCAAGAAACTTGCGCTACACGGGAAAAACGTTCTGGCGACTCGCGCCAGCAAACAACAGTTTACCGC
>DATNAF010000116.1:0-15708 GCA_035572845.1 Terriglobales bacterium | reverse complement strand
GTTCGTGGTTTGGAACTTCCGGAATGGGCGCTGAAAAAATCGCGAGTTATTTCGACCACCCCAGCAAACGCACGGTGGATACGAGAGCTCTTCAAAATGCCTTTTACCGGAGGCAAGCTTCTACGGGGCGTTCGCTCCGCTGGCGGATACACAGGACCCGCTTGCATATGTCGATGCGGTTTAAAAAGCCATCGACGATCATTTCCGACCGCGCCTGAGGAGCTGAAAAATAACGCTTTTAGCCTTTCGCGAACTCGCTGTGCTTGCGGCTGTAAAAGAAATAAATCAGGAGACCGATTAGCAACCAGAATACAAAGCGCAGCCAGGTGATTACGGTCAAGCCCATCATCAATCCGCCGCAAAGAACTACCGAGATGAGCGGGAACCAGGGAACGAAAGGCACGCGGAATGCGCGAGGACGATCAGGCTGTTTGCGCCGCAGGAAGATCACTCCGAGCGACACCAGAACAAAAGCGAATAATGTGCCGATGTTCGAAAGATCGGCCGCGTCACCGATGTCGACTAGTCCCGCCGGAATTCCCACCGCAAAGCAAGCAATCCAGGTGGACCAGTGCGGCGTCTTGAACTTGGGGTGCACTGCGGAAAAGAGCTTGGGGAGGAGCCCATCCCTCGACATGGCATACCAGATTCGCGCCTGGCCGTACTGGAATACGAGTATCGAAGAGATCATGCCCATCAGCGCGCCCAGCACAATAACCGAGCGAAAGATCGGATGCGCACCCAGAACTTTCAGCGCGTATGCAACCGGCGCCTCCGCGGCTTCGCCGGAGACGAACGTCGTGTACTTGAGCATTCCGAGCAGCACAATCGCCACTCCCACATACAAGACCGTGCACACTATTAACGAGGCGATGATGCCGAATGGCAAATCGCGCTGCGGCTTTTCGCACTCTTCAGCGGCGGTCGAGACAGAATCAAAACCGATGTAGGTGAAGAACACGATTGCTCCGCCAGTCAGGATACCCGCGAAGCCCGACGGCGCAAACGGCTCCCAATTCGACTTATGGACCAGCATTCCGCCCACGACCAGAAAAGTAAGAATGGCGCCGATTTTAATCAGCACCATCACGTTATTGGCCTCGGCAGATTCGCGAACTCCGCGCACCAGAAGCAGCGTTAGAACAAAAACAATTAAAAATCCCGGAAGGTTGAAGTAAGCGCCCGTCCATCCGCCCGAAGCCCACACCGGGCTCGACCATTTGTCAGATAAATAAATTCCGAAGACTGCCAGTTGCGCTTTCGAATACCCGCTGAAGCCGACGGCGACCGCCACGTTGCTGACCACGTATTCCAGAATCAGGTCCCAACCAATGATCCAGGCAAAGATCTCGCCGAGCGTTGCGTAGGAATATGTGTAGGCGCTGCCCGCGATGGGGATCATCGAGGCCAGTTCGGCGTAGCAAAGTCCGGCAAAGCTGCACGCAACAGCGACCAGGAGAAATGAAATCGCAATCGATGGACCGGCCGGAGGGCGACCATGCATCAGCGCGCCAGCGCTGCTTCCGGTGCGCAAGAAATTGATAAGAAGATCGAGGACTTGCGCGTGAAGAATCGACGGCGCCGCGAAGTGCTCGCCCGCGGCCGCAGTGCCCGTAAGAACAAAAATTCCAGAGCCGATGATTGCGCCGATGCCGAGCGCCGTCAGCGACCACGGCCCGAGCGTCTTGCGCAGGCGGTTCTCGGGCTGGTCGGCCTCAGCAATCAGTTTGTCGATGGACTTGCAGCACAGGAGCTGGTTTTCTGAACTGCGTACTGGAGCCGCGGAAGGATCCGAGATTTGGGGTTCCAAATGGTTGAGGTCTCCTGGCCGTTCAACTCCAGGTAATTAGCACAAACTAGCCAGCCACATATTCTGGCCGGCTAGGTGCTAAATGCCACTTGCCACTACGGTGCTTAGCGCTTCGCCTGTCCGCGTGCCAGCTTCTTGACTTTCGGTTTCTTCGATCCGCGAGCGTAATCGCGGGGCTTCAACGGAGTTTCGGTTTTGCGCTTTTTGCGGGAAGCCCGTTTTGATTTTTTGCGTTCGTCTTTGCTAAGTGCAGTTGTATTGGCCATGAAATCCTTAGTTTTTGATTGGGTAATTTAGTAATTGGGTAATTTTGTAATTTAAAATCAAAGCCCTGAGCACCGCCGCTGGACTTAGGTTTTAAATTACAAAATTACTCAATCACAAAATTACCAAATTTTTCTCATCCTTTTTCCAGTTGCGCGTACTTCTCCACCAGCTTCTTTAGTCCGAAGCGAGGAAATTGTACCGTAATCTTGGCCTCTTCGCCTTCTCCCTCGCGATGATAGACCGTTCCTTCTCCATATTTAGGATGCCGCACCTTTTGCCCGGGGCGGAAACCGCGACGACCTTTGGGTTCTTCGACTGGGACTTTCGCGACAGTGAATTTCTTTCCGCGCGAGGCGAAGAACTCGGCAATGTTTTCGATGGAGTTGTACTTGGGCGCAGCCGGTTTGCGTGCTGCTTCGGCTTTTTCGTTCCATGCCGCTGACTGGTCCTCGTCTTCATAGGCATAATGAGGTTCAGATTTGTGTGGGACGGACCTGCCCTGAGCGACGTCGAATGGGGATGCCGCGCGCCGATTCGAACTCCATGAGCCTGCCGCAGACGTTGAATTCCTGCCGGGCGAGGGCGCCCGCCCCACACGATCTCCCCGAGATTTTCCCAGCTCCTCCAGCAGTTCCGCGGGAATTTCATCCAGAAACCGCGAAGGCACACTGGCCTCCGGCATGTCGGTTCCATAGCGACGCCGGTAAACCGCACGGGTGATCACAAGCTGGTCCATGGCGCGGGTCATGCCCACGTAGCACAGCCGTCGTTCTTCTTCGATGTCGTCGGGATTCAGAAATGTGCGCGAGTGCGGAAACAGGCCTTCTTCCAGTCCGCACAAAAACACCAGCGGAAATTCGAGGCCCTTGGCGGCGTGCAAGGTCATTAGCGTGATCTGCGCGCGTGCGTCGTAGGCGTCGGCATCGCTCACCAGCGCGGCATGATCAAGAAACTGGTCGAGAGTTTCGCCGCGGTCTTTCGAATCCATCGCGGCATTGACCAGCTCTCGAATATTTTCAATTCGCGAATAAGCTTCTGGAGAATCCTCGGCTTCCAGAATCTTGATGTAACCGGTTCGGTCGATCAGAAACTTCAGCAATTCGGCGGTATGCGCTGGCTCTCCGGGAGCGCGAAAGCCTTCGATAGGAGCTGGGGCGTTTTGAGCCGGTGAAATGTCAGGCTCAGATAAATTCTCCGGTTCCAGATCAGCCGCGGCCGAAGTTCCCGCGTGAATAAATTCTCCCCCGCCGAAATCGAAAGCGGTTGGATCGAATTCGGTGTTGTCCTCGTTGTCGACTTGTTGCGGGATCTTACCCCGCCGGACAGCCGAGGGCCGCTGTCCCCACGCAGTTTGTTGGGCATCATGCATCGGATCCACATCATTCAAACCATTCAGACCACGTGGGGACAGCGGCTCTCGGCTGTCCGGCGGAGCTTCGCTCCGCACCGCTTTAACAGATGCCAAAGATGTCTCCTGCAATCTTTCCGCATATGTCCCCGCCGCCATCGCGCGCGCGTCTTCAATCAAGTCACGAAATGACTTCAGCGCCTGCTGGGCCCGGGGCGGAAGCAGCCCGCGTGTAATGCACTCTCCAATGGCTCCCCACAACGACAGCCCGGTCTCGAGAGCAATGCGTTCGACCACTTCCAGCGTTGTTTTTCCGATCCCGCGGACGGGAGTATTGATTACCCGCAGCAGCGACACCGAGTCATCAGGATTGTGAATGACTTTCAAATACGAAATAAGATCTTTGATCTCGGCGCGCTCGTAAAACGAGAATCCGCCTACCACGTGATACTTCAATTGATATCGCCGCATCGCTTCTTCGAACAATCGCGATTGCGAATTGGTGCGGTAAAGGACTGCCGCCCGTGCATCGTCTCCGCGATCGTTGGCTTCGCGCATATAACGAGCGACGGCATCGGCTGCAAACAGCGCCTCGTTCTCACCGTCCGGCGCTTCGTAGTATCCGATCTTGGTCCCGCCTTGGCGCGAGGTCCACAGGTTCTTCCCCTTGCGCCGCTGGTTATTCGACACTACCGCCGACGCGGCCTGCAGGATGTTTTGCGTCGAGCGGTAATTCTGTTCCAATCGAACGATCTTGGCTTCAGGGAAATCTTTTTCAAATTCGAGAATGTTGCGAATGTCGGCGCCACGCCACGAATAAATCGACTGATCTTCATCGCCCACGGCGCACACATTGTGCCGCGCGCCGGCGAGCATTCGCATGAGTTCGTATTGCGGACGGTTGGTGTCCTGATACTCATCCACCAGAATGTATTGAAAGCGCCGGTTGTAATACTCGCGAACTTCTTGCGCCGACTTCAGCAGGCGCACCGCTTCGAGCAGCAGGTCGTCGAAGTCGAGCGCGTTGGCCCGTAACAGCTCTTTGCGATACTCAGCGTAAATCTGCGCAACCCGCTCGGTCTTGGGATCGGCGGAGTTGAGATAGACCTCCTGCGGATCGAGCATGTGGTTCTTGGCCCAGGAAATCTGTCCCAGCACCGCCCGCGGCGTGAGTTGCTTGTCGTCGACACCAAGCCGCTTCATGATCGACTTGGTGATCTGCTGCTGGTCCGACTCGTCGTAAATCACGAAGCTTTTTGAATGCCCGATCGGCGGCTTGCCGGGAACCGACGACGGAATGCGCATGGCCTCAATGTCGCGTCGTAACAGCCGCACGCAAAAAGAGTGAAATGTGGAGATGACCGGTTTGGCGATCGACAATCCGCCAACCAGCTTATCCACGCGCTCTCCCATTTCTGCGGCAGCCTTGTTGGTGAAGGTCATGGCGAGAATCGACTCCGGCATGGCCCCGACGCTCTCGATCAGGTGGGCAATGCGGTAAGTGATCACGCGCGTCTTCCCACTACCAGCGCCGGCAAGGATGAGCACAGGCCCGTCAGTGGTTTCGACAGCCTCCCGCTGCTGTGGATTGAGTTGGGAGAGAAAAGACAAATTGAACAAACACTCCAGAGATCGCCGATTAAATTTTACAGGACGGGGGCGACTCGGAACTATGTTGCGGCCTGGTAGTTTGCGATCTCTGCGGATCGTCTTCGCGATATACGGATCTTCTTTGCAATCTTCGCGGATCGTCTTCGCGATCTTTGCGATTAAAAGCTTTGTCTCTTCACCGTCACGACCTCTCTCGAAAGCCTTTAACCGCAAAGGACGCAGAGGCCGACGCAAAGCACGCAAAAAAAGCCCAAGGAGAATGTTTGTTGTTAGCAGGCCAGCTGTTCGCGCGTCAGCTTCAGCCCGTTCAGGTTTCCGAGAACGGTGACCGCGATGTTGTCCGTCTCAAAGAACTGATTGGCGAGTTCCTGCAGCTCTTCAGCGGTGACGGCCTCAATTTTGGCGATCAGTTCATCCAGCCCGTAGAAGTGATCAAAGTACATCTCCTGGCGCGCCAGGTTTGACATGCGCGCATTCGATGACTCGAGCGATAGCATTAAGCTGCCCTTGAGCTGGTCTTTGGAGCGACGAAGCTCGTCCGGGGTGACCATGTCGGTTTTCAGCTTGCGAAATTCGGAGACGATCGACTCCACCACTTTCCCAGCGGAGGCACGCGAGGTACCAGCGTAGATCGACATACAACCCGTATCCCGATAAGGATTCAGGTCGCTGTAAATCGCGTACGCCAAACCCTGCCGTTCGCGAATATTCTGAAACAGTCGCGAGCTCATCCCGCCGCCCAGCAGGGTGTTCAGAATGTAAGAAGTATGCCGGCGCTCGTGAGTAATGGGGTACGACGGCACTCCCACGCAGATCTGCACCTGCTCCAGCGACTTCTTGTTACGAAGAATGATCTTAGGCACGATCTTCGGCGCCGAGCTGTGAAAACCATTGGTCATGGGTTTCATATTCGCAAAATGCTTGGCAACCACTTCCACGAACTGCGCATGATTCAGATATCCGGCAGCGGTGATGATCATGTTACCCGGCGAAAATCGCTGGCTATAAAAATCAAACACCGGAGTGCGGTCGAATTTCTTGACCGTGTCGCGAGTGCCAAGGATCGGCCTACCCAGGGGATGATCCTTCCAGAAATTCTGGGTAAAGATTTCGTGGACGAGGTAATCGGGATTGTCTTCGTCCATCTTGATCTCTTCGAGAATCACGCCGCGCTCGCGGCTGATGTCCTGCGAATCGAAAACCGGATTCAGCACCAGGTCGCTGAGAACATCGAGCGCGATTGGAACGTGCTCATTCAGCACCTTGATGCTGAAGCTGATGCACTCCTTGGCGGTGAAGGCGTCCATGTTTCCGCCGATGGAATCAACCTGACGCGCGATTTCTTCTGCAGTTCGATGCTGGGTACCCTTGAAAACCATGTGCTCGATGAAATGCGAAATGCCATTCCAGGGCAGGTCCTCGTCGCGCGAACCGGTCTTCAGCCAAATGCCGATCGACACCGAGCGGATATGCTTCATCTCTTCGGTGATGACGGTCAGGCCGTTCGGCAAAACCGCGCGCTGAATATTGCGATCTTCATCCATGATGTTGTTTTCTGCGTATCAATTCTTACACACCGGGCAGGATTGCGGGAAATTAAGCTAACAAGCTGAATAATAAGTAGTTAGTGCCGAGTAGGTCGTTTCCCGCCTGCAATCGGTCTAAAATGGGTTCGCCGATAGAAATTAGCTCAGGCAAGGGATTAGATGCATGAACAAAGGACCAAACAGCAATCTTTTGGGGCTTGAGCTTCAAGAACTTACGCGGCTGACCGAAGATACCGACGAGCCTGCTTACCGCGCTCGTCAGCTGTTTCATGCGCTTTATGTGGAGCGCGTCAGCTCCATAGATGACGTTTCCAGCCTACCCAAGGACTTCCGCTCTCGCCTCCGGAACGACGGGTTCACGCTCGGCCTGCCGGAGATAGCTCAGCAATTCGTATCGAGTGACGGCACCGTGCGTTACCTGATGAATCTGGCGGACGGGGAAACCGTCGAAACTGTATGGATGCCGGAAGGAGATGAGGGCGAGACCGGCGATGGAAGCGAGGCTGGCTCGGCCGACACTGCTCGGGTATGGAGCCGGGCGACGATCTGCGTTTCCAGCCAGGTGGGCTGCGCGGTGAATTGCCAGTTCTGCCTGACGGCGCTACTAGGAGTGAAGCGAAATCTTACCGCCGGGGAAATAGTGGGGCAGGTGATCGCGATTTTGCGGGAGCAAAAAGTTACTCCTCCCGATGATCGCGTGAACCTGGTTTTTATGGGCATGGGCGAGCCGTTTTTGAATTTTGAGAACTTCATCAAAGCGGTACGACTATTGGCCAAAGGAGTTGGGATTCCTGAATCGCGGATGACAGTTTCAACTGCCGGAATTGTGCCGCGAATCTACGATCTCGGCGAGGCGAGCGTACGTCCGAAGCTGGCAATTTCATTGAATGCCCCAAATGACGAGCTGCGAACACAACTCATGCCGATCAACAAAAAGTGGGACCTTGAGCATTTGATGACCGCGGCACGAGAGTTCCCCTTGCGAAACCGGGAGAAGCTTACTTTCGAATACGTGCTGCTGAGAAACACGAATGATTCTCCTCAGCACGCGCGTGAGCTGGCGGAGCTGGTGCGCGGCATGAAAGTGAAGGTCAACCTGATTGCATTGAATCCCGGACCGGGAGTCGCATTTCAAACTCCCACCGACGAAGCAGTGCTTAAGTTTCAAAAAATTCTGACGGAGGCTGGTGTGCCGGCATTTATTCGCCGTCCCCGCGGGCGGGACATTTATGCGGCATGCGGCCAATTGAAACGCACTTTGGAGATGACAGCCTAGGAAGGCGTGCTGGCTGCGTGCGCCTGGGCGAATTCCGTTCCTGCAGTTCGTGGCACCGCCGGTAAATCTATCTGGAAAATTGCTCCCCCGGTTTGGCGATTGCTGCCTTTGATTTTCCCGCCGTGCTGCTGGACGATCCCATAGCAGGCGCTTAAGCCCAAGCCAATACCTTGTCCCACGGGGCGAGTTGTGTAGAAGGGGTCAAAAACCCGCTCCGGCTCGACCATCCCCGGCCCGGTGTCGGCGAATTGAATAATGACCAGGTCTCCCTCGGACCGCGTGGAAATCGTGAGGGTCCCGCCACGTTCAGACATGGCATTCACGGCGTTATTGATGATGTGAGAGAAGACCTGCAGCAGTTGATTCGAATCGGCCTGAACTCGCGGCAGCGGATTCGCCATCTCGATTGATGAGGCCACGCGAGCCACTTCCATCTGCGGTTGGCTCAGCTTCAGGCAGGTTTGAAGGATCGCGTTTACATCCACCGGTGTCTTGCTCGATGGCACCTGTTTTGCAAAGCTCAACAGGCTTGAAACCAGCGAGCGTACGCGTTTGGTCTGCTGCGAAATTTTCGCGGCCAGACTGCGCTGTTCGGGTGTGAGCTCGGTCGCCGTAAGCAGCTCGGCATATCCCAACATCGCAGTCAGGGGATTATTTAGTTCGTGTGCCGCTCCGCCAACTAACTGCCCCATGGAAGCCAATTTTTCCGACTGCACAAGCTGAGCCTGCACCAGCTGTAGTTCCTGGAAAGATTGTCGCGAGGCGCGCAACAGCCGAATCAGCTCGACATCAAGAAAATGCTGTTTGATGAAGACCATCGCGCCCATTATGACCATTGCGCCGAGGGTCAACAGCAATCGAAAGTCGTGCACACGCGGCGGAGTCCCAGCATCGAATGCTGAAAACCAGGCGAACGCCGGCAGAGAAAACACTGCAATCATGCCAAGCCGGCCCGCCCAGACACCTCTAGGCAGGGATTTGAGGGGTAAACTTGCCTCCTCGTGCATATTCAGCGCGATGAGCCCGGGCACCGTCATCCAGGCCATCGAGAGAACCAGAGGCAGATCATAAAGGCTTCCGGAATAATATGTCTGACGGCCAATGGCCCAGATTGCCGCGTAGGAGCTTATTGAGTAGAGAAGGCTGGCGCCGAACCAGTGCGCATAAACATTTCTCCACGAGCCAGAGCTGCGATACCAGAGCATCGCCAAGCCGCCAAGCAACGCAACCTTCTCCACCGAGTATGAAGTCTGCAGGTTGGCCTGATAGGCCACAGGATTCACGTAGGCGAATTGCCAAGGCAATACCGCATAAACGTAAACATAGACCCACCACAGCAAGAGCAATGCAAAGTCGAGCGAGCCCGACCGCCAATCGCGATCGTGCGCTTCAACACTGGGTTGCAGCGCCAGGGCAGCCATCATTGGCACAACGTGCAGGAACAACAAGGCGTCCCAACTGAAAAGATCAGGGACTTCGTTACGCCGAATGACTTCAACATACGTCCACACGAGCTGGTATGTGAACCAGCACGCCAGTCCCACCGCCATAAAAGTCCAAAAGAGGCGGGTTCGGCCGCGGTTGCGGAAGATGTTAGGAACACAAGAACAAACGGCCGAAAGCAGAAGCACGCTCTGTAAAACGTCGCTGACCGCAACCAGGCCAAAGCTGTGGCCAGACAGCAAGGATGTGGCGATCTGGATCAAAACCAGACACACCAACCCCGCACCCCACGTTTTGACACGCGAAGACATGTACCTGCCCCAAGCGATTTTAGGATGATTATGCGATTTCAATACATTACTTCGGTAACTATCTTGGTAAGACCCTAGCTACCTTCCGGATTCTCCAGCCGTCACCCGGTTGTTTCAGGGTTTCAGGGATTTCTGCTTGCCACGCATGTGTTCCAGCCCATAATATCCAGCAAGAACACTGCTTTGGCTGTCATTACCCGAAATTGGCTACCGCGCTTCCGGCCCCAGTCACTCTGGCGGAAGGCGCCCTTGAGTCCCGAGGAAAACCTCAGAACTGAGCGCTGGCTGGCGACAGCCAGGGTCTTTCTTGCCGTATGGGCCCTCTTCGCCCTATGGCTTGATCCGGAAGAGGTGCGCTCACCCTGGGCGTATGCTCTGCTCGGTTTCTATATTGCGCATGCTGCGGCAATTCTGACCCTGTTGAGGTCGCCCCAGCAGTCCTCTACCCCGCTGCGCCTCATGGTGCATTGCGTCGATGTGCTGTGGCCGGCTTTGATTTCCGCCTATACCGTCGGTCAGAACAATCCCTTTTTCCTGTTTTTCGTTTTCGTGCTGGCGGCCGCAGCGTATCGGTGGGGTCTGTGGGAAACCGTAATGACCGCCATGGCCTCAGTCTCGTTGCTCTGGCTGGAGAGTGTGTCCTTTAAAGAGGGCACTCTGCGGGCGCTGAACACCTGGGCCACTCACCATCGGATACCCGCTATTCAAGTCAACATTCTCGGGATCGAACCAAAAGAACTTTTTATGGAATCGGTGTACCTGATCGTTATGGGGTTCTTGCTGGGTTATTTGGCAGAGCGTCAGAAAAAGCTGAGCGCAGAAAAGGACATCGCCGCCAGAATGCTGCGCCTGGTGCGAATTGATGAAGGGCTTGCCGGCTCGCTGGCGCATATTTTGAGTGAATTGGTGCGGTTATATGGGGCCAATCGGGCCTTGATAGTCACCCGGGAGAGCGGAAGCCATCGCGTGCATATCGGCGAACTTGAACCCAATAGCGTGCTTCCAGAACTGCGATGGAACGACGCAGGCCCCCCGGCTTCCGAGGCATATCTCAGGGAGAGCCGCGCGGAAACCTGGTACGCAAAGCGGGGCGAGCAAGAAGGAATCAGCATCACGGGATTGAATTCTTCAGGCTCGTTTCTGCGGACCGTCGATGCGGCTGTGGTGCGTGGGTTTGCCGATCTGTATGAATTTCAGTCAGTGGCCGCATCGTTTTTTTCGTTCTCTCACGAGCTGACCGGACGGATTTTCCTGTTGGATCCGAATTTCCGTTCCGGAAATGACGAAGAACTTGGATTCCTGCAGGATCTAATTCGTCAGATCACTCCCGCGATCTACAATCTTTACCTTTTGCGACGCTTGCGGAGCCGGGCAGGTGCAGCCGAGCGGGCGCGGTTGGTACGCGAGCTCCACGACGGTGCCGTGCAGTCGCTCATCGGAGTCGAAATGCAAGTGGACGTATTACGCCGGCATACTCCGGAGGCGACCACCATGACAGACGAACTGGAGAGGATCCAAGGTCTGCTTCGGGAAGAAGTGTTGAAACTTCGTGAGCTGATGCAGGAGATGAAATCCACCGCAGTGGACGCCCGCCGTCTGGCAGGATACCTGCGCGACACAGTGCAAAGATTTCAGCGCGAGACCGGCATAGCTGCGCAATTTGTTATGGACGGAGACGAGATTGTTCTGCCCTCGGCTGTCTGCCGTGAACTGGCACGGATCGCGCAAGAGGCGCTGGTGAACGTGCGAAAGCACAGCGGCGCCCGGCAAGTGACCGTTCAACTCCTCCAGGAAGATGGTGGCTGGCAGCTCATTGTCGAAGATGACGGGGCCGGGTTTCCGTTCTCCGGGCGAATTTCGCAATCCGAACTTGAAGCTTCCGGCAAAGCCCCGGCCATCATTCGAGAACGTGTGCGCCTCATCCAGGCTGATCTCACGATAGAATCTAATCCGGGCAAGGGCTCGCGGATCGAAGTCTTCGTGCCGCTGGTCCAACCGGTCGAAGTAGGTACCGGTGTCCGGAACTTATTTACCTGAACTTGAAATCTGTCCTGATTTAGTAAGAACATAGTTGCTTTCTAGGCCCCATCGTTCCCGCAGTAAATCCGAAAAGGAGAGATGGAGAATCGCAGGCCTCAACCCGTTCGCATTTTGATTGCCGACGATCACCCAATCTTCCGGGATGGCCTGAAGCGTCTTCTGGAATCAGAAGGCGAGTTCAAGGTCATTGGCGAAGCTTGTGATGGCGTTGAAGCCGTCGCCATGGCCCGGCAACTCATCCCCGAGGTGATGTTGCTCGACTTGGCGATGCCGCGCCGGCAGGGATTGGACACGCTTCGCGAATTGTCCTCTGATGCGCGATCGGTGCGCGTCATCCTGCTGACCGCCGCTGCCGAGAAAGAGCAGATCGTCGAGGCCTTGCAGCTTGGGGCGCGAGGCGTGGTGCTCAAAGATTCAGCCACTCAGATATTGCTGAAGAGTATTCGCGCGGTAATGAACGGCGAGTACTGGGTTGGCCGGGAAAGCGTTTCGAACCTGGTGCAATACTTAAGGACGCTGGTCACCCCAGCATCGGCTTTTCCGCAACGAAATAAATACCGTCTGACCCCCCGCGAACTGGAAATTATCGCAGCCGTGGTGGCCGGCTTCGCCAACAAAGAAATCGCCCAGTACTTCAAAATCAGCGAGGATACTGTCAAACATCACTTGAGCAACATCTTCGACAAAGTTGGGGTTTCAAGCCGGCTCGAGCTGGCCCTGTTCGCGGTGAATCAGTCCCTACCCTTTAAGCCGATCACCTGATCGATTCATCAGCTAACAGTGCACAATTTTGGGACTCTCGATGCCGCCCGTGGCTTTGCGCGTATCCACCACTAACTTTGATTCCCGTACGATACGTTCGTAGTCATAGTCGGAATGATCGGTAACGATGAGCACGCAATCGTACTGACCAAGATTTTCCAGCGGCGCGCATGTCATCTGCAGGTCATACTTGCGGCCACGGCCAACCTTGGGAAAATAAGGATCGTTGTAACTCACCTCAGCGCCGGCATTTTTCAGTAACTCAATAATGGTTAGAGCGGGAGATTCGCGAAGATCGTCGATATCTTTTTTGTACGCCACTCCCAGGATCAATACTTTAGATCCATTGACCGCCTTTTTTTGCCTATTCAATGCGCGGGCGACAGAGTCCAGCACGTGATACGGCATGTTGGTGTTGATTTCGCCGGCGAGTTCGATGAAACGAGTGTGAAAGTCCCACTCCTTGGCTTTCCAGGAAAGATAAAATGGATCGACTGGAATGCAGTGACCGCCAAGGCCCGGCCCCGGGTAAAAAGGGTGAAATCCAAACGGCTTGGTTTTGGCAGCTTCGATCACTTCCCAAATATCGATACCCATTCTCAAGCACAGCAGCTTGAGTTCGTTCACCAGAGCGATGTTCACGCAGCGATAAATGTTCTCCAGCAGCTTGGTCATTTCCGCGACAGCAGGTGACGACACCGGAACCGTGCGATTGAAGATCGCGCCATACATTGCGCCGGCCAATTCTGACGCCTTCGGCTCCAATCCGCCAATCACCTTGGGAATGTCGCAACGGGCAACGGTTTGGTTGCCGGGATCTTCGCGTTCCGGCGAGAAAGCAACAAAAAATGTATTCTCGTCCGGCTCGCCTTTGCGGGCAGCTTTCAGTCCGTGGCGATTACCTTTTTCGAGGATCGGGATCAGGACCTCTTCAGTAGTTCCAGGATAGGTCGTGCTCTCCAGAACTACGAGTTGGCCCGCCTGAAGATGAGGCGCGAGCGCTTCTGCAGTGCCGGTTATGTAACTAAGATCGGGCTCGTGATATTCATTCAGCGGAGTGGGAACGCAGATGATGATCGCGTCCATCTGCTCCAGTTCGGTGTAATCGGACGTTGCAGAAAATCCCTGAGTTCTGGCCTTCTGAATTTCCGGAGCGGGAATTCGAAAAATGTATGAGCCCCCGGCGGCGATCGTAGAAACTTTTCGCTCGTCGATGTCGAAACCGGTGACTGGGAACCCCTGTTCACTGTAAAGCAACGCGAGCGGAAGGCCTACATAACCCAGGCCAATGACTGCAACCCGCGCCTGGCGTTGCTCAATCTTGCTCTTTAATTCGGAAACATGAGTGGCGGCAACAACAAGGTTTTTCATAATTTGTCAAAAAATTCTAGCATCTCCCTTTGAATTACCTGGCTGACAGGTTCGTAAATCTCTCTCACTTGACGCTGCGAATCCATTGTTACGACTTCAGCTGCGCCAATTGCTTTCTTACATCATCGGCGCCACTGTACTTCGGGTCGATCTTAAGAACGTGCTCCAGATGTTGGCGTGCTAACCCAGGACGCTCCGTCCGGGCGTACGCCAACCCCAGATGGTAGTGGTAAGTCGGGTTATCTGTTTCTTTGTTCTTTGCCGCCAGCTTGATGGCTTCCTGGAACATGCCGATCGCAGACTCGTAAACGCCCTTTTTGTAAAATGCCCAACCCAAGGTGTCCGCGACGTTCGACGACTCAGGCATATTACGTCGCGCAGTTTGCGCCAACTGCAACGCCTGGTCCACGCTGCCGTTGGTTTCCAGCAGCACGTACGCCAGATTATTCGACGCTTGCGGATTGTCAGGTTTTAACTGAAGCGCGGTCTGATACGCGGCCTTGGCTTTATCCAATTCATGCATATGCTCGTAAGCTATGCCAGTCAGAACGTACAGGCCGGGATCTTTCGGATTTGCGGCCGTGGCTTCGGCATAGGTGCCTAGAGTTTCATTTGTCGCGCCTCGCGCAAGCTGGCTCTGGCCCAGCTTCACATAGGCGTCGACGTTATTTTTATTCAGCTGTACGGCCTTTCTGAATGCGGTCTCCGCTCCCGAATAATCCTTCTTGGTTAACATCACCGAGCCCAGCAGGTCGTAAAAACTGCTGTTATTAGGAGATGTCGTAATGTGAGAGTTGATTGCTGAAATCGCTTTGTCGGGTTGCTTCTGTGAAACGTACACATTCGCCAGTCCACGCAATGCGTCGATTGAGTTGGAATCGTGACTGAGGGCCTGTTCGTACCAATTGATGGCCTCTGAATTTTTGTGATTAAGAGAGTTCAAATCGCCCATTTCGAGGTAACCAGCCGGCGACTGAGGAGCAACTTCGACAGCTTTGCGCGCGTCTAGTTCCGCGGCCGGATAGCGTTTCCGCGCCATGAAAGAAACCGAGCGGAGTGCGTAACCGTCGGAAGAAGCAGGCTGTAGCTGAATTATCTCGCTGGCGTATCGCTCGAGACCGGCCATGTCGGATTTTTGCAGCGAAAGTGCGGCCAGCGCACGATCGGCTTCGACCATATTCGGCCGCAAACGAATTGCTTCCTGCCATTCGGCTCCGGCGCGGTCAGGTTCACCTAGCCGGCTCAAGGCCAATCCAAGCTGATAATGTGCCACTGCCGTATCCGGATTTCGCGTCACCACCCCCTGCAAAGTTTGAACTGCTTCATTGATCTGATTTCGCTGCAGTTGGATCTCCCCGCGGAAGGTAAGAGCCTGGTCATCTTTGCCGTTGGACTTTAACATCGCCTCGTTCAGCTGGTCGGCCTCAGGCAGTCGATTTTTCAAAATCAATAACTGAACGTAATTTCTAGAGACTTCCGGGTCCTTGGGATGTTGCTGGTGGAGCGATCCGTATTCCGCCGTGGCTTTATCGAGATCGCCTTCCGCAAAATAGTAGTCACCTAGCATTCGGTAAGCGACCGAGTCTTTGGGAAAGTCCCGTTTGACTTGGCTAAGAAATTGTTCCGCTTCAGCCCGCTTGCCCTGTGACATATAAAGCTTGGCGAGCGAAGCCCGAGCGTTGATGTCCTTAGGGTTTGCGGCAATGACCAGTTGCACCTGCTGTTCGGCTTCGGGATAACGGCCTCGGCTTTGATAGAAGGCGGCCAACGCCAGACGGGCGTTTTCGCCTTGCGCATTCAGATCGATGGCCTTCTTATAGTTTGCTTCTGCAGAATCAAATTGCCCGACTTTGGTCTGGACCAGGGCGAGATTCAGATATGAGTCGCCGCGCGTAGGATCCAGTGCAATCGCCTTCTGGATT
>DATNAF010000115.1:0-5265 GCA_035572845.1 Terriglobales bacterium | reverse complement strand
GCTCCGGCAGATGGACAAGATTTATCTCGAACGCCAGGGCTTTGTAGTGCTGGAAGCCCAGGATGCCTCAGTTGCATTGCAGATTTCCCATTCTTACCCCGGCCCCATTCATCTTCTCTTGACCGATGTGATCATGCCCGGGATGAACGGACGGGTATTGGCGGAGCGCATTGCCGCGCTTCGCCCGGAAACCAGGATCCTGTACATGTCGGGTTACACGGAAAATGCCATTGGCCACAACGGCGTACTGGACGCGGGAATCATCCTGCTCCAAAAGCCATTTACCCTTCCCGCGCTGAAAGCGAAAGTGCGGGAAGTTCTAGATACTCCGCTCCCCCAGGAGGTCATTATGCCGACCCGTTACGCAACTCAAACAGAAGTAAAACGCTCGCGCGTAAAGCTCACTTCGCCTTTCCGGGCGCAGCGCTTCAATCTGCACCTGCCACTCAAGTATCGGATGCTCGGCGAAGATGGCTGGCACAGCGGGACGACGGAAAACATCAGCCGCTCAGGCTTGTTATTCCAGGCGGAAGACCCAATTCCCGCCACCGCGCAACTGGAAATCAATCTGGTGCTGCCAGCGGAAATCGCCGGACTGGCCGCAGCGGAAGTGGTGTGCCGGGGAGAGATCGTGCGCACCGTGGACGCAGAATCTTCAACGCTGCATCCGTCAATGGCGGCGAAGATTTTGCAATACCACTTCCAGCACGGATCGCAGTTGGCGGAAGCGTAGGGAATGCAGATAGCAGGGTGATGAATGCAGAAATGAAAATCGGATTCTGCAAACGCTATCCGACCCCCAAAAATGTCATCCCGACGTTAAGCGTAGCGAAGACGGAGGGACCTTACGCAGGCCAACACCGCTATGCAACAAACGGGGAGTGGCACTCCTGCGAGCAGAGTTAGTGTTGCAATCGGACGTAAGGTCCATCGCAAATGTTCGACAAAATGTCTCGTCCATTAGAGCCATTAAGCCTTTGCGATTAAACTCGCCAGCAACGCTGCCCGCTTCGGCAACTCTGAAATCACAACATGCTCATGCTCAGCATGGGCGCCTTCGCCGACGCCGCCCAAGCCGTCGAGTGTAGGAATCCCAAGCGCAGTCGTGAAATTTCCATCCGAGCCTCCGCCAACCGAAGCCTCTTGCAAAGCCCAGCCCAATTCTGCGGCGATTTTGACCGCCTGCTTGTAAAGCGCAGCCACGCCAGCCGTTCGCTCCATCGGAGGACGATTGATGCCACCGCTAATTTTCACGCGGCACTTCTTGTTGAAGGGACGCATCGCCCGCAGCTTGTGGTCAATGCGCGTGCCATCGGCATTGCGGGTGATTCGCACATCAATCAGGGCCTCCGCGCTGCCCGGAACTACGTTCACCTTCGTTCCCCCGCGTACCACGCCGACATTCAGCGTGAGCCCGTGCGAGGGATCCACGAAATTCGAGATGACATTGATCTGCCGCGCCAGTTCGAGAATCGCGCTCTGGCCTTTATCGAAGTCGAGCCCGGAGTGCGCTGCCTTGCCGGTGACGCGGATCGTGTACCCGCCCACACCCTTGCGCGAGGTCTTAACCGCCCCATGCAATCCGTAAGCGGGCTCGAGAACAAAAACCGCGGAAGATTTTCTGGCAAGCGATTCGGTAATTTTGCGCGACGATGGGCTCCCGACTTCTTCATCGGAAACCAAAAGAACCGTGACCGGACGCGGTAATTCGCCCTGACTGAGCAAGCCTTCGATCGCCACCAGCATGAGAGCGATGCCCGACTTCATATCCAGCACGCCCGGGCCGTAGAGCCTGCCCTTGGCCTCGCGGCAGGCCATCCGGGAAATCGTGCCGATGGGATAGACAGTATCCATGTGTCCGAGCAATAAAACCGGCTTGGAATTTTGCGCGCCCGCGAAGTCCACCTGCAAATGGTTCCCGTATTTTTCCGCGCGATGCACCGTAACCTTGCCGTCGAGTTCCTCAAAGCGTCCGGCCAGGATGGTTCCCAGACGGTCCACGGCCTGCTTCACGTCGCTCGGCGACTCAAGTTCCACTAACTGACGGATGGTTTGTACAATCTCGCCGGTCCTCTCCTTGAAATAGCGCACCGAAGGGGCGGACACCTTTTGGAAACCACTCTTTGCCGCTCTAACCATTTTCATGAAAGTTCAGATTCCGTGCTCCAGACGATACAGTATAATTTGGCTGCACATCGAGCGAGAATGCCGGACACAGTACAAAGCGAAGTGGAAGCACCCGTCGCCGCGAACAAGACGGCGGTGGACAAAACCGTGGTCGCCAAGACAACGATGGACATTAACGATATCTGCCAGATCCTGCCGCATCGTTATCCATTCCTGTTGATTGACCGCGTGGTGGAGCTGGCCCGGAAAGAGCGAATAGTCGCGATTAAAAACGTCACGATCAACGAGCCTTTCTTTCAGGGACACTTCCCCAACATGCCGATCATGCCGGGAGTGCTGATCGTTGAAGCTATCGCCCAAGCCGGGGGAGCGCTTCTACTCACGGAAGTGGAAGACCGCAGCACCAAGCTGATCATGTTCACGGGAATCGAGCGCGCCAAGTTCCGCCGTCCGGTGGTGCCCGGAGACCAGTTGCGCATTGAAGTTGAACTCAAAGCCTGGCGCGCGGTGGGACCTATGATTGCAGTACGCATGGAAGGCATTGTCTATGTGGACGGTCAACGCGTTGCCGAAGCCAGCGTGAAGTGCCAACTGGTGGACAATTCGCGAGGCCGCCGCGGATCATCCTCGGATGCCGCGGAAACAGATTAGTCTCATGCTCCAAGCCAGCACGCAGCCGCGATGAGCGTCCATCCCACAGCCATAGTTGATCCCAAAGCCCAGATTCATTCCACATCTAGTGTCGGCCCGTATTGCGTGATCGAAGCCGACGTAGAGATCGGTGAAAATTGCCGGCTCGATTCCCACGTTGCCATCGGCGGCCCGACGAAAATCGGCGCGCACAATCACTTCTTTCCTTATGGCTCCATCGGTATGGCGCCGCAAGACCTCAGCTATAAAGGCGAACCAACGCGGCTGGAGATCGGCGACCATAACCAGTTTCGCGAATTTGTCACCGTCAATCGCGGTACGGTGAAGGGCGGCGGATTGACGCGCGTGGGTAACCACGTTCTTGTGATGGCTTACACACACATCGCACATGACTGCGTGATTGGAGATCACGTGATCCTTGCGAACGCAGCAACCCTGGGCGGACATGTGATCGTCGAGGACCATGCCACGGTTGGAGCGCTTTGCCCGGTGCATCACTTTGTGCACATTGGTGCGTATGCGTTCATCGGTGGCGGTACCACTATTACTAAGGACGTGATGCCATTTTCTAAAACATCGGCCGCGCGCGAAACTCATGCATACGGAATCAATGCCGTGGGCCTCGAGCGTAAGGGTTTCAGCAAAGAGCGCATCGGGAAAATTCACCACGCCTATAAACTGCTGCTCGCGTCGAAACTGAATACCTCACAGGCAATCGAGAAGATGAAAGCTAAAGCAGATCGCGGAGAAGATGTGGAGATGCTGATCCGGTTCATTGAGGGAAGTGAGCGGGGAGTGGTGAAGTAGGTGGAATCGTCTAATTGCGACAATCATGGCTGGACATGATGGCGTAAGTAAACCAAAATAGCCGCTGTGATACTGCTCAAGTTCCTCCCAGCGATTGCTGCCGTGGCCCTAGTGGTCGGCGTAGTCAGAATCAGTTTATTGTTTCGCGCCCACGCGATGCGCGCCTTTGCTGCTCGGTGGGGTTTTCAGTACATTGGTCCTTCTGCTTTCATGTGGAGGTTTGCTTGGGGACATAGTTGGCTCACATTGCGGAAGATTAAGCCACCAGTCCCCCTTCCATTTTCACTCGCATGGTGGCCAGGAAATGAAATTAGACAGGTATGGAATGTAATAGAAGGGCAGCAAAGCGGAGTCCCGGTTGTGATTTTCGACAGCTTTATTGAGGGATACCACGACGTATATCGCACCTTTCTTGTATGCAAGACGGAACAAAATCCTTTCGAAATAGATAAATTTCGAGATAGAGTAGTTCACTCACATGGATGGACAATCCTCTATCAAGTTCCGTTTCTTCTTCTTGTCCCGTGGGCGACGTCGTCAATGAGCATAAAGCGTCTCGAGGACGATTTGGATAAATTACGCATTGGCTCGATCAGCGAGCCTAATTGAGAAAATCTGGTTGGCAAAACCCTCCAAAATCGGCCTAATCGCAGGAAATGGAAAGTTTCCATTTCTCGTTCTTGATGCTGCGAAAGCGCAGCGATTCGACGTCGTTGTTGCGGCGATCAAAGAAGAAACCTTCCCAGAGATTGAGTCGCGAGGGGCGGCGGCGGTGCATTGGTTCTCGCTCGGAGAACTTTCCCGCCTGATCGATACGTTCAAAAAAGAGGGCGTGACGCGCGCCGTGATGGCCGGGCAAGTGAAGCACAAGCAGATTTTCTCCAGCATTCGTCCGGATTGGCGGCTGGCGAAGTTGCTGCTTTCTTTGAGCACGCGCAACACGGACTCACTCCTCGGCGCGATCGCAAAAGTTTTGGGTGATGAAGGCATCGTTTTAGAAAACTCGACCACGCTCTTAGAGCCTCTGTTGGCAAAAGCGGGCATACTCACTAAACGCGCTCCTACTGAACTTGAAAAGAAGAACATCGAATACGGACGCGCCGTTGCCCACAATCTCGCGCAGTATGACATCGGCCAAACCGTGGTGATTGCAGAAGCCGCCTGTGTAGCCGTCGAAGCAATGGAAGGCACCGACGCGACGATAGAGCGCGCTGGACATCTGATATCTTCGCTGGAAGCAGAGGCTTCGACGCTAAACCGTGCATTAACGGTTGTGAAAATCGCCAAGCCGAACCAGGACATGCGCTTCGACGTTCCCGTGGTCGGAATAAAGACGATTGAAACCATGCAAAAGGCCGGAGCCTCCTGCCTTGCATTAAACACCGGTAAATGCCTTCTTCTCGATGGCGACGCGGTGATCTCCGCAGCCGACCGGGCGCAAATCTGCATCGTAGCCGAATGAAATTCGTCGACTAGTCACGAAAGATGGACCGCATGTCAGAAACTATCCGCATTGCCGAAGAGCTCCTCCTTGCCTTTGAAGGCGAACCCTGGCACGGGCCGGCGCTCCTGGAAATTCTGGCGGACGTGAACGCGGCGACGGCCGCCGCACATCCGATTACAAATGGCCATTCGATTTGGGAGCTGGTGTTGCACGTCGCCGCGTGGGAGAAAATCCTA
>DATNAF010000114.1:0-13170 GCA_035572845.1 Terriglobales bacterium | reverse complement strand
GAGCGTTGCGACAGGGAAGAAAATTGCGCAAATCGCGGCAGCCAGGTTGCTACCAGTCGTGCTTGAACTGGGTGGCAAGGATCCTATGATCGTACTCGAGGATGCGGATATTGACGTCGCGACGAGCGGGGCGGTTTGGGGCGCCTTCGTCAACGCCGGACAAGCTTGTTTGTCGGTCGAGCGTTGCTACGTTCACCGGAGTATTTACGAAGCTTTCGTTTCCATGTGCGCCGAAAAGGCCAAGCAACTTCGTTTGGGTGATGGGATGGACCCGTCGACAGCCATCGGTCCATTGATTCATGAACGCCAGTTACGCACCGTCGAGCAGCACGTCGAAGACGCAGGCTCGCGGGGAGCACGGATATTGACTGGCGGCAAACGAATGCCATCAATCGGGCCGAATTTCTACTCCCCTACTGTGCTGGCCGATGTCACCCACGACATGCTCGTCATGCGCGAAGAAAGTTTCGGGCCGGTGCTTCCGATTATGGCCTTCGATTCTGACGATGAAGCGGTCAGCCTGGCTAATGATTCCGAGTATGGACTTGCGGCCAGCGTGTGGACTAGCAATCGAGCGCGCGGGGAGAGAATTGCCCGCCAGATCCAAGCTGGAACCGTGATGATAAACGATGTTGTGTCATGTTACGGAATCAGCGAGGCGCCACATGGCGGAATCAAAGCGAGCGGAATTGGACGCACCCACGGTAAGCTCGGCCTTAGCGAAATGGTGCGGGTGAAATATCTGGATGTGGATTTGCTGGCGCGAATTAAAAAGCCGTGGTGGTATGGCTACGGAGCTTCCATATCGAAGGCCGCCGAGGGCTTTTTGGATTTTCAATTTGCGGCGAAAGTGGGCCGCCGGCTAATCGGAGGAATGCGCTCGATCCCGCGAATCAGCCGGCGAAAACTTTAAGTGATTCGTTATCACTCTGTGGTTTTGCTCGGTATAGATCAGCGTTTTCCGTGGTTAAGATTTAAAAATACAACCACAGAGGACAGTGATTTACACAGAGGAAAACCACAGAGTTTTACCTGTTCGGCCTAGCGTCCGGGGTGTTGTTCGTAATACTGCTCGCCCTCTTGGACCTGTTGGATGGCTTGATTCACCAACTCCATGGCTTTTTCGCGGTGACCACCCTTGTTCGGAGTAGCCCGTTGCAGCTCGTCTTTGGCCTGCTGCAGGTGGCCAAGTGCGGCGCTCATGTGCGGCTCATGGCGGGCCATTTGACGATTTTGGGCGAATAAGCCCATTCCGGCCAAAAGCAGCAAGGTACTGAGTACTCCAATCACTCGGTTGCGCATAATTCCTCCAGTGCATGATTCGAACGAGGACTGAGACGATTGTGCCCACGTCCGGGTTGCTCGCACCGCTCCGGAATTCGGAATGCGGCCGCCGCGTCTGCTAAACTGTCTCGCTTCACGGAGATCAGGGTACCGAAGCTATGAAGTATCTGCTTGGAATTGATGTTGGAACGGGCGGAAGCCGCGCTGTGCTCACCGACCGAAACGGTGAAATTGTGAGCTCTGCTACATGCGAACATGTTCCCTTCGCATCCCCAAAAACCGGCTGGGCCGAGCAGGATCCTGACGATTGGCATCGCGCCACCGGGTCCGCGGTGCGGCAGGCGATCTCTGCTGCCGAAATTGATCCTTCTGATATTTCTGCTGTCGGCCTTGCGGGCCAGATGCACGGCGCGGTCCTGCTGGATGAGAACGATGAGGTGCTGCGTCCAGCGCTGATCTGGTGTGACCAGCGCACTCAGGCGCAGTGCGATTGGCTCAACGCGAAAATCGGCGGGCCTAAAATCATCGAGCTCACTTCCAACCCCGCGCTCACCAACTTCACACTGACGAAATTGCTTTGGGTGCGTGAGAACGAGCCGGAGCTATGGAAGCGATTCCGCCGGGTGCTGCTGCCGAAAGACTACGTTCGCTTTCGACTGACAGGCGAGCACGCCATGGATGTCGCGGAGGCATCCGGCACATTGATGTTGGATGTGGCGCATCGCCGCTGGTCGGAAGAGATGATGTCGGCAGCGGAACTGCCGATGAGTTGCTTGCCGAAGCTTTACGAGTCACCGGAAATCTGCGGACGAATTTCTAACGTTGGTGCGGCGCACACGGGTTTGAAAGCAGGCACTCCGGTTGTAGCAGGGGCCGGTGATCAGGCGGGCGGCGCTGTCGGTATGGGCATCGTTCGCGCCGGCACGGTGAGTGCAACCATCGGGACCTCGGGCGTTGTGTTTGCGGCGACGGATTCGCCGGCGATGGATCGTAAAGGCCGGGTCCACACTTTCTGCCATGCCGTGCCTGGCAGATGGCACGTGATGGGCGTCACGCAGGCGGCGGGCTTGTCTTTTCGTTGGTTCCGCGACTTGGTTAGTACTGCTGCTTCCGATCTCTCTTATGACGACCTCACGCGAGAAGCTGCGACCGCGCCTCCAGGTTCCGACGGCGTTCTGTGGGCACCATATTTGATGGGCGAGCGCACGCCACATCTTGATCCGAATGCACGTGGAACCCTGACCGGACTGGCCGCCAATCATACTCGCGCCCACGTTACTCGCGCGATTCTCGAAGGGGTGGCCTTCAGCCTGAAAGACACGTTTTCGCTTTTCGCAGAAATGCGCGTGCCTGTTGAAATCGTGCGGCTTGGCGGAGGGGGCGCGCGTTCGCCACTCTGGCGGCAAATTCAAGCAGATGTTTACAGCCACGAAGTTGAGATCCTTGCGGCGGAAGAAGGTGCGGCTTACGGGGCCGCATTGCTGGCCGGAGTTGGAGCGAAGTTCTGGGCATCAGTCGATGAAGCCTGCGATGCCGTGGTCAAAGTGCAGCAGCTCGTGCGGCCCGCTCCAAATGCGGTGAAGGCGCTGGCAATTCAGTACGAGAACTTTCGGCGACTCTATCCGGCACTCAAGCCACTATTTGCGCACATTCACTCTGAGGCATAATCGGCAGTCATTTGTTATCGTTACTTATGGTTGAGGTGACATGCAGCGGGCTGCTTTTTGATCTCGATGGCGTGCTGGTCGATTCGACTCCAGCAGTTGCTCGTGTGTGGACAAAGTGGGCGACTGCGCACGGGCTTGATCCTGAAGAGACTGTCAGGCAAGCACATGGACGCCCGAGCATAGCGACGGTTCGCGATATTCTGCCTGGCGCGGACGTTGAAACGGAAAATCAAATCATCCTGCGCGGCGAGATTGAAGATACTGAAGGTGTGATTCCACTGCCCGGTGCCCGCGAGCTACTGAGTTCGCTTCCGGAGAACCAATGGGCGCTGGTGACTTCGTGCGCGCGTCCGCTGGCGGAAGTGCGATTAAAGGCTGCGGGTCTGCCAATGCCGCGAAACATTGTGACCTGCGACGATGTGCGTAACGGAAAACCGGATCCTGAGCCTTATATAAAGGGTGCGGCATTATTGGGTATTTCTCCGACAAAATGCGTGGTTTTTGAAGACGCGCCCGCCGGTATTCGGGCCGGAAAGGGCGCCGGGGCGCTGGTGATCGCTCTACAGACCACCTCGACGGATGCCGAGTTGGAGAAGGCCGGCGCAGACTGGATTTTGCCGGGTTACGGCAACCTATCCGTTACTCGCGTGGACCATGGCTCGAACTCACTTCGGCTTTTGCTGAAGTTGTGAAAAGGCCTGCATAATCGCGTTCCGCATGTAAAAAGATTGTCAATCGCTAAGCCAGTTACTTCGCGATTATCAAAGTAGTAGTAATCTTGACCTCAGTTCTGCTGAATTTATGCCAGAACTATGAGGGGTTGAAATGCTGCGCACCGCAGAGAACCTAACGCCGCCTTCGTTCCAGAGTAACCCACAGAAATTCCAGCAGCGAATCAATGTGTCTCCGTCTGAGCGAATTCTGGTGGTCGAAGATGACCATGCAGTGCAGAAGGCCTTACGGCGCCTGTTTGAGGCGGAAGGGTATGCCGTCCAGGTAGCTCCTGACGGAAACACGGCGGTAGAAAACTTCAAGACGACCGCGCCATCAGCTGTTGTGTTGGATCTGCGCCTGCCAGGATTAGGTGGACGCGAAGTATGCCGTGAGTTTAAGCAACAGTCTCCCGCAGTGCCCATCATTGTTCTGAGCGCAACCAGCGATGTTTCCGATAAAGTTTTGCTGTTGGAACTTGGCGCCGACGATTACGTGACCAAGCCTTTCAGTCCGCGCGAATTGTTGGCCAGGGTGCGTGCCGCCTTAAGAAGGACAGTGCGCCCGATCCTGACTGATAAGGCCTCATTTGCCGATATCTCGGTGGACTTCACAAAGATGGAAGTGATCCGTGAAGGCAAACCTCTTGCTTTGACTGCGCAGGAATTCAAAACATTAAAATTCATGGTCCAGAATCCCGAGCGCGTCATTACCCGCGACGAACTCCTGAACGAAGTCTGGGGATACCACAATTATCCTTCCACCCGCACCGTGGATAATCATATTCTGAAGCTGCGTCAGAAGCTGGAGAAAGATCCGGCAAACCCGGTGCATTTTCGCACCATTCACGGTGTAGGCTATAAGTTCGTGGCCTAGATTACCCGGTCGCTAAAGGGACAGAATGGTAACAATCCGCCTCAGAACCAAGTTTCTGTTATCTATGGTTCTAATCTCGGCTGGATTGACCTCGTTGAGCCTTCTGCTGGTTCGGCAGAGCGTTCAATCGCAAGTCCGCCAGGAAATCGTCTCCGATCTCCACAACTCGGTCACCACCTTCGGGAGTTTTCAGCAAGAACAGGAAATTACACTCAGCCATTCCGCAGACCTTCTCGCCGATTTGCCGAATTTACGCGCCTTAATGACTACAAATCATGAAGCTACTATTCAGGATGGCTCAAAACCGCTGTGGCAGCTTACCGGCAGTGATTTGTTTGTGCTGGCAGATCGGGGCGGAAAGGTAGTCGCGCTTCATACCAACTCGCCAGGTTTCACCCGGGAGATGGCGCAAAGTTCGCTCACCTCGGCATTGGATCGCCAAGAGCGGTGGTGGTTCGGAGCGAAGCATCTTTACGAGATTTTTTTGAAGCCGATTTATTTCGGACCAGCAGCCGCAGGACGACTGCTTGGTTTTCTGGTGATTGGCCGCGAAATTGACGAAAAAGTCGCCGCCCAAATTGGACGTGTCGCAAGTAGTCGAGTCGCGTTCTACTACGGCGAAGCGATCGTTACCAGCACTTTAAGCCCAGCCAATCGCGCCGAGTTAATGAAGCAGACGTTGCCTGGTACGCAAAGCTCACAGCCGGTATCGCTGGAACTGGGTAAGGAGCGTTTTCTAGCCACTACATTGGATCTTTCGCCGCCTGGAGATCACGGCGTTCGCCTGGCGGTCCTCAAGTCTTATGACGCGGCAACCGCTTTTCTGCAGAAAATCAATCGCCTATTACTGGCGCTGGGTTTGCTGGCAGGTTTGGTGGGAAGCGCGCTGGTGTTTTTTATCTCGCATACTTTTACGCGACCCCTTTCCAGCTTGCTCGCCGGAGTTTCAGCTTTGGAGCGCGGCGATTTCAATTACAAGCTGGATGCTACGGGCGGAGATGAAGTCGCCGAATTGGCGCGTGCGTTCGATCGCATGCGGCAGAGCTTGGCCCATACGCAGCAGAACCTTCTTGAATCCGAGCGCTTGGCCACGATTGGTCGAATGGCGAGTTCGATCTCTCACGACTTGCGGCATTCACTGGCAGCGATTGTTGCGAATGCTGAGTTTCTGTGTGAGCAGCACCTTTCCCCAGATCAGCGGGATGAACTTTATGAAGAGGTCCGAGCCGCTGTCGGGCGAATGACGGAGTTGATCGATTCTTTGCTCGAGTTCTCTCGTACCCGCGCATCACTCCGGCCGACCTACGGCAGCCTGCGAGATACAGTTGACACGGCAATCGAGACGCTGAAATCGAATCCGCAATTCCGTGAAGTTCCAATCGCCGTTCATGAGCGTGGAAACCTTGAGGGATGGTTTGATCACCGCAAGCTGGAGAGAGCATTTTCTAATCTCTTTTTGAATTCCTGCGAATCGGTCGACCCGCGGCTGGGACGAATCGATGTGTCCATCACGGAAAAAGCTTCGGGGATTGAAATTACGGTTGCTGATAATGGCCGCGGCGTTCCGAACGCGATCCGCGCGACTCTGTTCGAACCCTTTATAAGTCAAGGCAAAGAAAATGGCACGGGACTTGGCTTGACCGTGGTCCAGAAAATTGTTCAGGATCATGGCGGAGAGATACTAGTAGAACGGACTTCACCGGAGGGCACAGTATTCCGCGTCACTTTACCTCGTCCGGTTCCCACCCTGGCAGTCAGTGAGCCGGGAAGCAGCGAAGACTCCGTTTCGGCAGGGAGCGTAAACTCTACGAAACGGATTTAACGCCGGACCTGTCTTATCCGCGAAAACCGTTTTCCGGAGGGGAACTTGAAACTGCCAAGCATCTTTTTCAGCCGTTCTGTGAAATACCTTGCTGTGGGAATTGTTGTTGGCTCCGCGACTTTTGCCCTCTCGGCACAGCAGGCCAGCGCCGCCTCGGAGCCTGATCTGTCGGATTCAATTCGCCAATTGAGGGAGCAGATTCAAGAGCTCCGAAGTGCGGTTTCTGAAGTGAAATCGGAAGCGGCGGAGTACCGCGCGGAAAATCAGGAACTCCGCAAAGAGCTGGACAGTATTCGGACGAATGCGAATGCAAGACAGAATTCTGCTGGAGAAAATGCTTCCGCCGCTGCCCAGACGCCGGCGCCAAATGCTTCCACAGAACAGCGGGTTCCCGCTCTGGAGGAGACAAATCAGGTCACGCAGAGCGAGCTGCGCACTCTGTATCAATCAAAAGTGGAGAGCGCCTCAAAGTATCGCGTGCGTCTCTCTGGCATGGTCCTGCTGAACCTGTTTCATGATCGCGGGGCAGTGGACAATCTTGATGTGCCGAGCTATGCGTCCTCCTTTGGACCTTACGGTTTAACTCCTGCATTCGGCGCTACTGTGCGCCAGTCTGAACTTGGGTTGGAAGTGTTTGGACCGGAGCTGGCAGGTGCAAAGACGCGTGGCCAAGTACAATTTGATTTTGGGGGAGGGTTTCCCGCAGGCGCCATTGACGGCATTAACACCGGTATCGTGCGGCTGCGCACTGCCAATATGAGGATGGATTGGGACAACACTTCATTAATCGTGGGCCAGGACAATCTTTTCATCTCGCCAAATTCGCCAACGTCATTCGCTTCGCTACTGGTCCCAAGTTTTGGCTACTCCGGAAATCTCTGGTCATGGACTCCGCAAGTTCGTCTGGAACATAAGTTCAATTTTGCCGATGGCCAGGACATATCTCTACAAGCTGCGCTCCTGGACAATGTGACCGGCGAGACCTCTTACGGTTCGCATCGTTTGCCGCAGGCGGGAGAATCGTCGGGGCTGCCGGCCTATGCCGTGCGAACTGCATGGACAAAAGATATAAGTGGAAAGCCGCTCACGCTGGGCGCAAGTGGTTATTACTCCCGACAAAACTGGGGCCAGGGCTGGATCGTCGATGGCTGGGCTGCAGCAGGCGACTGGAGTATTCCGCTCTCATCGCGATTTGAATTTTCCGGCGAGGCCTATAGAGGCAGGGCCGTTGGTGGGTTAGGGGGCGGAATCGGGCAGTCGGTTCTTATCAGTGCTATGCCCAACAATTTCGCTCCCGATTTTCTGCCGTTGAATTCCGTTGGCGGCTGGTCGCAGCTCAAGTTTTCAGCGACCTCGCGCCTCGAATTCAATGGCGCCTTAGGGATCGATAATCCTTTCGCCGCTGATTTACGCGCGGTTCCCTCGCCCAATAGTGTTTACCCGAACGTGTTGGCGGCAAATCGAAGCGCGATGGCAAATTTTATTTATCGTCCACGTTCTGATCTGCTGTTCTCGGGCGAGTACCGCCACCTGCGCACCTCGGAGCTTTTTAGCTCCTACGGCGCGGATCAAATAAATGTAGTAATGGGAGTGTTGTTTTAATGAGTCGTCTGACAAGCACAATACTGATCGGCATCGTGAGCTTACTGTGCGCATACACGCAAGCCCAGAATGTCACGGTTTCGGCCCGCGTCAAAGTCATTGATAACCATTTCAGCTCGGATTCATTGCACGCGGAAGATGTTGTAGTGTGGCTAACGCCAATGGGCGCGGCGCCGACGGCGAAATTTGTGCCCAAACAGCCGCTGGTCCTGGTGCAGCACCACAAGAGCTTCGAGCCGCACCTGCTTGTGGTTCCGGTCGGGGCCGTCGTCCAGTTTCCCAATCGCGATCCGTTTTTTCACAATGTATTTTCGCTCTTTGAAGGCAAGAGGTTCGATCTTGGTCTTTATGAAGCCGGGACTACACGCAACGTTAGTTTCGACCGGCCGGGAATCTCGTTTATCTTTTGCAACATTCATGCGGAGATGAGCGCCATCGTGGTCGCCCTGGATACTCCGTATTATGGGATTTCCAATCGCAAAGGCGAGGTCGTTATTCCCGGGGTCCCTCCGGGTCATTACACTTTGAAGACCTGGGCCGAGACGGCTTTGCCTGAAAATCTGAATGCATTAACTCGAGAAGTGAGCGTTTCGGATAGCAGTTCCAGTCTGGGTGTGCTGGAGATTACCGCCGGCATGGTCTCGACGGCGCACAAGAACAAATTTGGCATGGATTATGAACCCCCCGCCCCCGACAACCCAGGCTACCAACATCCCTGAAGTAGAAAATACACACGTTTTATGTGCTATCCCGCGGTCGCGATTGGGCGTGACGCATAGATTCGGCACTATTTAGCTAACTAGCGCAACTTTGCTGCCCTTGGCCCAGCCTTATTCCGCCTTTGGTTACTTACGGGAAAGTACTTTCGGTATGTGGGTGAGCTCTCTGGTTATGCCTATCATTGGCTAACAATGAGAGAAGAGTATACAAAGCGTTCACGGGGTAATGCCGACCCTAGCGGCTTCACGGTCACCGAAATCATCGTTGTTCTTGCGATAGTTATGTGCCTGGCCGGCGTGGCTTTTCCTATCTTCACCAAGATCTCCTACAGCATACGATTGAAGTCGGCGGCGACTAACCTGTCCGGCCTTATGCAACAGGCGCGGATCCTGGCGGCAAGACAGAATGGGGTGTACACGGTTGTTATTCCCAGCACAGGTGGACAAGCATTTATAAATCTAAACCCTGGTACTACTTCGGCGTGGGCTTCGGGAGACCCAAGGATCACGTTCAATGCGAATATAATTCCCGCCACAGGTGCTCCCGACGGTACCGGTGGAACCCCAACCGCATACGTTCTCTCCGGAGATACTGGGACCGGCACTCCGTACGATAACGCGACAACCCTGGGCTACTCGGCAAGAGGTTTGCCGTGCGCGTACGTAAGCCCGACTTGCAGCACTCCCGCAACTACTTACTTTGTTTATTACCTTAAGGATGCTAGAGGTGACGGAACTACCGGCTGGGCCGCGGTGGTGGTAACCAGAACTGGAAGGACCAAGACATACACATGGAACGGTGGATCATGGAATTGATAAGACGGAAGAAAAACAGCCGCGCTGCTAATAACCAGGAAGGCTTGACCATTATCGAGCTAATGATCGCCATGGTCGTTCTGGCGGTAGGGATTCTGGGCTCCATGTCCCTGGTGATCATGGCGATCAATGGTGACTTTCGCAGCAAGCAGCAAAGCAATTCCACAGCCATGGCGCAGATGGTGACGGAAAAAATCATGAGCATTCCGGCCTGGAACAATTCGTCGCTCACGATTACAGATTGCACTACCACAAATTACACCGTGAGCACGACCGGTAATACAACTTCAGCCGGTGCAGGCGCTGCTCTGACATCTTCCGGCGATGTGGATTACACGCAGGCCAAGGTGGCGAATTACAACATGGCATACACCGACTGTGGCACTGCAAACCGGCAAATGACTTATGACGTGCGCTGGAACATCAAAGCTATCGCAAATGACCCTTACATCAAGATATTGACGGTTTCCGCGCGATTGAACGGCGTCACTAACGGAGCAACCAGCGGTAGCCTTTTTGGCCCAGTGGTCACTATCAAGACGATAGTCGGACAGGGAACATAGCCATGAGAAAACTTCATAAAGAACAGGGCGGGGAGCGTGGCTTCACACTGATCGAGATGATGATCGTGGTCGCCATTCTTGCTACGGTCACGGGCGGAATTTTTCTGCAACTCAACACTGCCCAGCAGCGCATTAACACCGAGCAGACCAAAGTCGATAATTTCGACGAAGCGCGTGACTTTGTGGACCAGTTTTTCCGTGACATCAACCAGATTGGCTACCCCAACGGTCGCATGGTGAGTTTCTTACCCTCTATGACCAGCGCCGCTAATCTTGCGACCGCTCAACAGGATAGTCGTGTTGCCGTAGGTCTGGTGAAGATCGATCAAAACGCCATCTGGTTCGAGGGAGATGTAAACGGAACTGGGGTGGTACAGAGCGTTCAGTACAAAATCAATGGGGCCAATTTAACTGTTTGCGCACTGTGCCTGCAGCGCAGTTCGGTGGACAAAGTCAATGGCACCGCCCCGTTAGCCCAAACACCCAGTTGGGGAACTGAAGTAAACGACGTGATCACTACCCCCATCTTTACCTATTTCGATACCGGCGGCAATGCTGTCACTGCGCTGCCCGCAGATATTGCCAGCAATGGCACAGTTCTGGCTTCAATCAAGACCATTCACATCAGTCTAACTATTCAAAATAATGCGAACATCGATCCGAAGACCAAGCAGCCAATCCAGACTTCTTTTGAAGGCGAGGTCTCGCTTAATAATTGTTCAATGGCTACTTATGGCTACTCTGGAATCAGCTGTCAATGAGGGTTGCAAAAACAACTATGATTAAACTCAACAATAATCACGGTCGGCGTCATGAAAGCGGGTTCGCGCTGTTTATCGCGATCTTTACCTTGCTGCTAATCACGGCCATTGCCGTCGGCATGCTCATGCTGACCAATACCGATACGAGCATCAGTTCGAATTTCCGCGACGAGCAAACTTCCTTTTTTGCAGCCAAAGCCGGGCTTGAAGAAGTCCGAGATCGGATGCGGGTCGGCGCTCCGAACAGTCTGAACGCGTCGCTTCCGGGTGCGGCGACTCCGAGTTCTGCACCACCAATGTTTGGTTCAGCAAATGCGGCGCTGTATGTAACTAATCCGCTGAGCGGCGAGAGCGATACCCCGTGGGTCACCAATGGTACCGCGTATCCAGACGATGAAATCTGCGTAGAAGCTTCGTACCCCCCTCCGGGCACCCTTAATGGCTGCGCGGGAAACCCTCCAAGACCCCGGGGTACCTCGAATTGGTACCAATCGGCGAGTTTCAGCCCCTCCTATGCTACAAGTCCGGTACAGGGGTGGAAATGGGTCCGAATTAACGTGAAGGCGAATCTAACTTCATCGGGTAGCACAACCGCCAGCAGCGTCGATGGAACGACTAATTTCTATCTGGTCTGCTGGAATGGCAATACTCAGTTCACCATCACTTCCGGAAGTTGTCCCTCCGCGGGCGCTGCCCTCGTTCCGGCGCAGAACTACATGCCGGTTTATACGTTAACTGCATTGGCGGTCACACCCAGCGGTTCACGCCGCATGGTCCAAATGGACGTTGCTACGGACGCCATTCCGAACATTCCTGGTGCCATGGTCATGGATGGTGACTTGCCATCTTTTAGTCCCGCCAACTCAAATGCGTTTCGTTCGTGTGGTAATGATGGAGTTTCTTGCGCCGGCAGCTCGACATTCCCTCCGCAGAACGGAACTGTATGCCCGCCGCCAGGGAACGAACCTGCCGTTGGCGGTTATGACGCTGCCTCAACCACGCTCATAAACACCGCTGTTGTGAGTTCCGGCCGTTCCGGCAACTACACCGGTTCGCCGGCTAACGTTGCGAACGTAGGTACGGCACTTGGCGCCGGCGGCCTGAACACAGTCCAAGGCCTGACCGCTCTGGTTAACCAGGTAGCTGCAGCAGCTCCTCCTGCGAATACTTACGCCAACACCTCAACTCTGGCTAATCCGGGAACTGTATCGAATCCGCAAATTAATGTTGTGACCGGCGACCTCAACATAACAAATCTTACTGGAGCTGGCATTCTGCTGGTCGAAGGTAATGCCAGTTTCAGCGGTAGACCCAACTACGATGGCGTTATATTGATCGTTGGAAAGGGTCAGATCGATATGTCAGGCGGTGGTAACGGCGTTCTTGATGGAGCGATGTTGGTCGCGAACCTCTATGACTCCAGTGGTCACCTGCTTACGTCGGGTGCTCCCGGGGCCCCAAACATCACCTTCAGCGGCGGCGGCAACATGACTATTCAATACGACAGCTGCTGGGTTGCAGCGATGAATCAGTCCGCGCCCTATAAGAGCCTGGGCGTGCGCGAAATGGCTTATTAATCGGTTAGCAGTCCAACTGAACAGCCCGGGCCTACTGCAGCTGAATACGCCCGGGCTGTTTTAGTTTGCACGACTTCATCATGCGGCCGGGATTTCGGCGGTGAGCAGCTGCTCCAATTCCACTGCAGTGCTTACCGGCGGTTTGCAACTAAACCCGGAACACACTATTGCCGTCGTTGTTCTCGCCTTTACTGCCGGAAGTTCCGGGACGGTCGCGGCCAATGAGGGCGGCAGATTCTGCGCGACTGCCTGGCTGAATTTCAGGCGGATTACCGATCTTCCGAACAGAACTGACGAACTTGCCTGAGAATAGAGCTGCTCCGCAGCTTCATCCTCGCCCACAATGACGATCTGTGAATGTGGATACGACGCGTAAGCCGCCGCTATTCCGTATGTGCCTGCGAATAGCCCATACTGGCCGGCAGATGCCGCTAACAAGTCCAACGTGCCCTGCGCTTTTTCGCGGTACGAGTCCTCCCCGGTGTAACCGTGCATCCGCAGCAGCACAATGGCCGCAACGGGATTGCCCGCTGGCGTGGGAGAGTCCTGGAATGGCTTGCGGGGCGCGGCGAGTACACCGGGCGCACTGGGCTGAGGAGCGCTGTCCAGAAACCCGCCGGAATTCGAATCGTAAAATTGCTCGATCATTTTGTTCGTGATCTGCTGGGCCTGACGAAAATACGTGAGATCAGCAGTCGATTCGTAGGCGTCGAGACAAGCATTCGCGGTGTATGCGTAGTCATCAAGGAAGCCGCCAGTGTCTCGCTTGGTG
>DATNAF010000113.1:0-19852 GCA_035572845.1 Terriglobales bacterium | reverse complement strand
GACGGAGCTGAGATTTACGAGAAACTCACCGGGAAGCTCCCGATAGAATCGCTGCGCATGAGTTGGCTTTTGTTCTCATCCGGGTTGCAGTCATCCCGTTGGGCGACAGCCTGGAAGACATCTTTCTCTTTCATTATTTCGCTCATTCTGTTGATTCTGTGCTTGCCCATCATGCTGCTGGTTGCGCTTGCCATTCGGCTGGATTCACCAGGACCGGCTGTGTTCCTGCAGAAGCGGGTAGGCAAAGGCGGAAAGCATTTCACTTTGTATAAATTTCGTTCGATGTATCACGCGATTGACGAGTGCAAGATCAATCCTCCGGCGGAGGAAGATGATCCCCGGATTACGCGGCTAGGGCGCTTTCTGCGCAAGAGCCGTCTCGACGAGTTGCCGCAGCTCTACAACATTCTGCGCGGAGACATGCATTTTGTGGGACCGCGGCCCTTTGTGCCAGACCAGGAGGAAGAGCTGGTAAAGGCCATTCCTCTATACAACCAGCGCTGGAACGTGAAGCCGGGCGCGACCGGCTGGGCGCAGATCAACCGTGGCTATTGTGCGACCCTTGCCGACAACTCAGAGAAGCTGGCGTACGATCTCTTCTACATAAAAAACATGTCACTCTCTCTGGATCTGCTGATCATGTTCAAAACTATGAAGATTCTGTTGCTGGGACGGGGAGGGCGATGAACCCGGAAACTATTCTGATCGCGAAAGTGATCTTCTGGGTCAGCCTGGGGCTGGTGGTGTACCCGTACGTGCTATATCCGCTCGTGCTCTTCCTTACCTACTCGGTAACCCAGGCGTGGCGCGATCTGCGATATCTGGGATCGCCGCGCAATCGCCGTACTGAGACACCGGTTGCGTCAGGATTGCCGGGAGTGAGCCTCATCGTGCCTGCTCACAATGAAGAGACGGTTTTACCGGCAAAACTCGAAAACTTGCGCGAACTGGATTTTCCTCGCGACCGGTTGCAGGTCATCTTTGTCTCCGATGGTTCGGAGGACGGTACTAACCAGATCCTGCAAAGTCTTCGTGAAGAGAATTACCACTGCATTCTGCTCAAGGATCGCAAAGGCAAAGCCAACGCCCTGAACCATGCCGTGGAGCGCGCAACCAATGAGATTTTAGTTTTCTGCGATGCCGGCACATTGTTCGAACTGGATGCGATCAAAAATCTGGTCCGCCATTTCTCAGACCCGAAGGTTGGTGCAGTGTGCGGCGCGGTGCGCTACGAGGCTGGCTCCGACGCGCGGCAAACCGAGGGCGCGTACTGGAAATATGAAAGTGCGCTGCGAATGATGGAAGCGCGCCTCGGCGCGATTCTCAACGCCAGCGGCTGCATCTATGCGCTGCGGCGCGAGTGTTTTTCGCCAATCCCTCAGAACACCATTCTCGAAGACTTTGTTATTCCCATGCGCGCCCGTCGGCTGGGCTTTTCGGTGCTTTACGATCCGGAGGCCGTGGCCATCGAGTTTCCCGCGAGTTCGGTTTCCGGAGAGTTTACCCGCCGCGTACGCCTGGCTGTGGGAAGCTTCCGCGCACTGGGAGATCTGGTGCGCGTTCCATGGCGCGGGTTCACTCCCTTTGCTCTGATCTCGCACAAACTGCTGCGTTGGCTGGTGCCGTTTTTCGCCATCACGCTACTCCTCAGCAATATATTCGTGATGTATAGCCCGTCATATCGCGTGGCGCTGGCGGCGCAGGTGCTCTTCTACTGTTGGGCCGGACTGGGCTTCTTTTTCTACCAGCACATGCGGCGCGTGCGCTACGGCCTGGTTCCGTATTTTTTATTCGCCATGCACCTGGCGTTTATCGTGGGGTTCTTTCGTTGTCTAGTGGGCGCGGACCGGGCGGTTTGGCAAAAAGTCAGTTAGTAATTGAAGCGGGATTGTAGCTGCCCGCGCATGGATAAAACTAGATGGCATCGAACACGACAGTTTCGGCTGAAGAACCGGTATCTCAGACGCAAAACGTCAAAGATTCTCGCGCAGGACATTATGAACGCCTGCTCCCCATGCTCCGCTGTTTGCGTTGCAAGGGAGATCTCGGGCTTCACGACAATGGCGTTCAATGCCGTAATTGCGCAACCATTTTTCCGATCACCAACGGCGTGCTGCGTTTTGTTGAATCGCAGGGCTACGCTGAGAATTTCGGCTTCGAGTGGGGAAAATACGCACGCACACAACTCGATAGTGAAGTGTCAACTTTATCTGAGCGTCAGTTCATCGAGTCCACTGGCTTCAGTCCCGCAGAGATAAAAGGTAAGTGGATTTTAGATATTGGCTGCGGCATGGGCCGTTTTGCAGAAGTCGCCAGTCGCTGGGGCGCCAATGTTGTGGGCATTGATCTGAGCTTGGCGTCCGATGTCGCAGCCCGGAACCTGCGTCCGAGGGACAACGTTTGGATTTGCCAGGCCAGCGTTTTGAATTTGCCATTCCGCGAGCAGAGCTTTGACTACATTTACAGCATCGGGGTCCTTCACCACACGCCCGACTGCGAGCAGTCATTCAAGCTCTTGCCCAAATTGCTGAAGCCCGGCGGCGGCGTGGCTATTTGGCTCTATAGCGCGTACGTTCGCTGGTATCGCATGAGCGACGTTTACCGCAAATTCACGACAAAACTTTCGCCGAAATCGCTGCACGCGTTGTGCGTAGCGACAGATCCGCTTTACTACGTTCATCGTGGGCTGAAATTTATTCCTGGCATCGGTTCATTTTTCAGCGGAATGCTTGCCTACGCGTTTCCGATGAACGACAACCCAAAGCGCGAGTGGCGTCTGCTCGATACGTTCGATTGGTACTCGCCGGTCTATCAATCAAAACACACTTACGAAGAAGTGTTCCGCTGGTTCGAGGATTGCGGGCTCGAGGACCTGCACGTGCTTTACCGGCCAATCGCGGTTCGAGGCACCAAGCCCCTGCAAAGCCGCACCACTTAAACTAGCTGCGAGTTACAGCCGGAGGGTTTACTAACCGATATGTGCGGCATTGCCGGAATGATGGGCACAGAACGCGGCTGCGTAGCCGATCCGGCGGTGGTGCGCCGCATGTGCGACGTGATTACCCACCGCGGACCGGACGACTATGGAGCATATGTGAAGGGCCCGGTCGGGCTCAGCATGCGCCGCCTCAGCATCATTGATCTCTCTACCGGCCACCAGCCGATTGCCAACGAAGACGAAACCATCTGGATCGTTTACAACGGCGAGGTCTATAACTTCGTCGAGCTACGCGACGAGTTGCGCGCCCGCGGACACGTTTTCCGCACCAACACTGATACCGAAGCCATCGTCCATCTGTACGAAGAATTCGGCAGCGATTGCGTTAAGCGCCTGCGCGGCATGTTCGCGTTTGCGATTTATGATTCGCGGAGTCGTTCGCTGCTTTTGGCGCGAGACCGTCTCGGGAAGAAGCCGCTGCATTACGCACTCGATGGCGACTGGCTGGTGTTCGGATCGGAAATCAAGTCATTGCTTGAGGCCGCCCCCGGTTTGTCCGAAGTCAATCGCGAGGGCATTCTCAACTATTTTTATTTCGGATACATACCTGATCCGCAATCTGCATTCAGCAACATCCACAAGCTTCCGCCCGGACACCTGCTTGAATTTCGCAATGGGCGAATTGAGGTAAAGCAATACTGGGATGTTCCCGCCTACGGAACGCACGGGCCGATCTCGGAAGATGAGTGCCTGGAAGAGCTGGAGCGGCGTTTAGCAGAAGCTGTCCGAATGCGGCTGATCAGCGATGTGCCGTTGGGCGCAATGCTGAGTGGCGGCGTTGACTCGTCGATTGTTGTTGGATTGATGGCGAAAGCGACTTCGCGGCCAGTGAAGACTTTCAGCATTGGATTCGATCATAGCGAGTTCGACGAAACTCATCATGCGCGGCAAGTGGCGAACGCTTTTTCCACTGAACATCACGAACTGATCCTCAAGCCCGATGTTGTAGGGACACTCGAAAAACTCACTCCAGGCCTCGAAGAGCCTTTCGCGGACTCATCGATCCTGCCAACATATTACGTTTCGCGTCTGGCACGAGAGCACGTAACAGTCGCGCTCTCAGGCGACGGTGGCGACGAGCTGTTTGCCGGATACGATCGCTATACGCGCCTTCTGCGCAGAAGTCAGCTGGACCATCTTCCGCGATGGCTGGGCCGCCTGTATCGCGAACAAATTTTCCATCGCACGCCGAGTTTTTATGGACGCAGGTTTCTTTTCAATATTTCATTGCCGACGCGCGATCGATACATTGACAGCGTCTCGCACTTCCCGGCTTGGGGACGGGAGCGTGAACTGTTCAGTAAAGATTTTCTGGCATGGTCCGATTCAGTGGAATCACCGCTGAATCTGTTCCGCCGCTATTTTGACGAGGCTCCGGCCAAAGACTTCGTTTCGCGGTTGCTGTATCTGGATACCAAGACCTATCTGCCTTTTGATATTTTGACCAAAGTAGATCGGATGAGCATGGCGACTTCGCTCGAGGTGCGGGTTCCCATGCTCGATCACATTTTTCTGGAGTGGGTCACAAGCTTGCCGGTATCTTTGAAGTTGCGCGGCATGAATGGCAAATACATTTTGAAGAAGCTTGCAGAGCGCATTGGCGTTCCGTCTGAGGTATTACATCGTCCCAAGCGCGGGTTTGCCATGCCGCTGGTGCACTGGATGCGCCAGGAGCTGAAACGCGATCTGGTTGAAATCCTGCTCGAACCGCGCACACTCGAGCGCGGATATTATTCAAAGACCGCACTTCGCCGCCTGGTCGAAGAACACACTAGCGGCCGCCGTGACCGCTCCCACGAACTCTGGCTGCTGCTGATGCTCGAGTTGTGGCATCGCAACTTTCTTGAGGCCCGCGCCGGAAACCAACTACAGTCCACCGCAATCTCGGTGCTCAGCGCCACCTGACATGCAGACCGTGTTTCCATCCGAGGCTGCTGATTCCCACGACAGCAAACAGGGTCCTTCGGCGGCATCCGGTGAGCGCAGGCGCGTTTTCTTCCTGGTTGATTCGTTCGAAATTGGCGGAACGGAAACACAGGCAATTGAACTTGCCCTGCGCCTCGATCCCGCACGCTATGCCGTGACCTTAGCATGCCTAAAAATGCGTGGGCCGCTGATGGCGAAGCTTGATGGCTCAACTGTTTCAGTAATCGAATGGAATGCCGGGGGAGGCGTGAACTCGCCGCGCGGCATCTACCAGATTTTTCGCCTCTCCCGGTTTCTACGCCATGCACATTTCGACATCGTCCATGCTCACGACCTATGGTCGAACCTGATAGCCATTCCTGCGGCGCGGCTGGCGCGCACACCCGTGATTATTTCCAGCCGCCGCGATCTCGCTCACCTTGCGTGGTACACGCCGCGGCGGCGCAAGATCCTGCGTTATCTGCAATCGCTTTCGTCGGCGGTGCTGGTGAATTCTGGACAGATTCGTGACCAACTGGTCCACGAAGATGGATTTCGCCCGGAGCTTATTCGGGTGGTTCATAACGGCATTGACGTTGATCACTTCCGCCGTTTGACACCGCAGCGCGGCCAACTTTTCCCAGGTTTGGACAATTGCACATTGATCGTGTCCACCGGGAACATGCATACCGATGTAAAAGGCCATCCCACGTTGATTGAGGCAGCGCGAATTATCTGTGGCAAGTTTCCTCAAGTCAAATTCGTATTGATCGGCGACGGCAAGAAGAGGGCCGAGTTTGAGTCCAAAGTCTCAGAGCTCGGACTTCAACCCAATTTTTTGTTCCTGGGTTCGCGACAGAATGTTTCAGAAATACTGGCTTGCTGCGATATCGCAGTCCTGCCGTCAAAGGCAGAAGGTTTTTCCAATGCTCTATTGGAATACATGGCAGCGGGCTTGCCGACCATTGCCACAGATGTCGGTGGAAACCCTGAAGTTATAGAAAACGGAGTCAACGGTCTTTTGGTGAAACCTGGCGACCCTTCGGCTTTGGCCGATGCAATTTCGTCCCTGCTGGAGAACCCGCATCTCGCGTCTCAGTTGGGGACAGCCGGAAGAGAACGAGTTCGCCGCCACTTCGATTTTGCTCAGCTGACATCAAACGTGGACGCTTTATACACCGAATTGCTTGAAGCGCGCCTTCAGGGCGGGCGTGGACGCTCGCCCCTACATTGACCTGATCGTCTAGGGCGGGCGTTCACGCCCGCTTGCAACTGCGCCTATTTCGGGCCGAACCCAAAGAACTCGCGCCATCGCCGCCCCGCGAAACCAGTGAAGTAACGAAGTCCCAACTCCCTGGTGAAGGCTTCCGCCGGCTGATGGCGTGCGCGTGCACGGATCCATCCCGCAAAGTCATTCAAAGCTTGCCGATAGAAATGCGCGGGCACTCCAAACAGTTTGCCCACCTTTGATCGCTCGACTTCTTCCGAGTGCAAAGCGGCATAAAAACGACCATGACTAGAGTGCCATCTACGGTGATATTGCTTCTCCATCCGGTCGGGCTCGATCTCAGCCGTGGCAACTAGCTCGGGTAAATAGAGGCCCTTGCTACCCGCCCGCCACAACCGCAACAGGATCTCGTGGTCCTCAAGCGAGCCGATCCCATCCTTCACTCGCTGGAAGTCGGTTTTAAACAGCCCGACCTTGTCGAAAGCCCGCCGCCGGAATGCGAAGTTGGCGCCGATCAAGCAGAGCTGGTTCCCGGAGTCCACATAGAAAGGGCGCTCGCCGTAGTCGAGCAATGCTAGAGGCGACCAGTTCTCCTTCGTCAGCCACGGCGGTGGCTCCGCTGGCCATCGCGGGACCACCTTCCCCCCCAGGAAATCGATATCAGGATTTGCTTCAAAGCTGCCCTTGACGCGCCAGACCCAGTCCGCGGCTACCCGGACATCGTCATCAGTAAAGGCGATAATGGGTGCCTTTGCCGCCGCGATTCCGGCGTTACGCCCGTAGGACAATCCCTGTTTCGGTTCAAAAAGATATTTCAATTTTTCTTGATTCTGCATCGCGAGCCCTTGGACGACGGAGCGCGTCTGGTCAGTGGAATTGTTGTCTACGACCAGGATTTCATAGGCCGCATCGGCTGGTGTTTGAGACAGGAGCGCCCCCAAGGCGCCCTCGAGCAACCCGCATCGGTTATAGGTGCTAATGACTATTGAAACATCCATTTAAACCTGACCGTTGTCCGTCGCGACCGCTCCCGAAAGGGATCTAGCGGCAATTATTTTTGTAAAACACGCCCATTGCCCTTGCCTCAGCAGGGAAACCCCGTTTAGCATGTTGCGCAATCCTACATCGCCCCATTGGCTCTGGCCTAGATGCAGTCGTAATGGGGACTGGTTAGGGATGCGCCATCGTGATTTTCGTCTAGCTCAGAAGCCAAAAACCCAGATGTACCGTAGTGATCTATACACTCCTGGGCTGCTCCTCGCACACTGTGTAAACAAGATTGGCTTAAGTGACGCTGGCTAGTGGACACCAATTGCAAGCCTGCGCACCGCCAAATCCTCACAACTTTGCTGGAGATCAAAAATGGCGATCCGCCAAGAGCTTTCTTTCTCTACATCTTTGCTCGCTGTGTTAGTTGCGGTTGGCGTAGTCATGCCTGCTGTGTCGGCGCACGCGGCTAACACCAACGTAGTTTTATACGCGTCGAAAGCCCCGGTACGGGCAGGGTCGTGGGTCATCGTGTCCGACTCCACTGCCGCCGGCGGATCGGCAATGACCACACCGGTATCTGCAACTAAGGTTTCGACGCCGCTTGCTTCGCCGGCGAATTATTTTCAGATGACCTTTCCTGCGAACTCCGGCCAGGCCTATCACTTATGGATTCGTGGTAAGGCAGCCAATAATTCTTATTCGCACGACTCGGCATATGTTCAATTCTCTGACAGCGTGACCAGCTCAGGAGCGGCAACTGATCGCATCGGAACAGCTTCGGCTGCGGCTATTGTTCTGCAAGGCTGCACCGGCAATTCCGAGCAGGGCTGGGGCTGGGAGGACAACGGTTGGTGCGGAAGCGGAATCAACGTCCACTTCCAATCAACCGGCACGCACACCGTTCGAGTGCAGTTGCGCGAATCTGGTTTCGAAATTGACCAGATCGTACTTTCTCCGCAGACCTACCTGACTGCGGCTCCGGGCTCGCGGACCAGCAACAACACGATTCTTGCCGCCAATCTGCCTGCCCTGGGCGGTTCAACTCCAACTGTCAGCCTGGCTTTGAGTCCGGCCTCCGGATCAGTGCCTTTGAATGTCGATTTTACTGCCGATGTTTCTGGCGCAACCGCCTCAAAATACAGCTGGAACTTCGGCGATGGCGCCAGTTCAACTGAGGCAGTTCCCTCGCACACCTACCAGGCTGCCGGAAACTATACCGCCAAAGTCACGGTCACTGATAACAGTGGCGCAACTGCGAGCGCCTCTACGGTTGTCGCGGTTGCTGGGACCTCAAGCGAAAGTAAACTTCGGGTCGTGCAAGCCAACATCTCCTACGGCGGCCACGGCACCGACAATATCATTAATTTGAATAGGACAACCGACTGGCTGGTAAAGCTGAATCCGGACGTTGCGTCCCTGGTTGAAGCCATCGGAGGCTACAACGATCCGACACTCATCACGGGATTGATGAAGCAGAAGACCGGCCTGACCTGGTACAGCTATTACGTGCCAAAATATCCTGGATGCCCTGAGGGCGTCATGGTGCTATCGAAGTGGCCCATCGTCAGCTCCGCCCCGCTTTACATGAGTTACCAGATGCCGGTTGCTGAGGCAACGATCAATGTAAATGGGAAGCTGATCAGCTTCTTTTCGACCCACTTTCAGTGGCCGGAAGGGGCCAGCGCGCAACGGCAGGTGGAGGCGAAGCAACTGGTCGCTTTTGCTTCGAAATTTGCCGAGCCGCGAATCATCGCGGGGGATTTGAACGCCCAAGTTTACACCACGGAAGTCCAAACCATTCTGCAGCAGTACTATGGAGCCTGGGATGAAGCGGTGAGCAAGGGAGTCGCTACCGCATACCCGGACAATCCCGCCAGTTCCACGACCCGCTCCCGGAAGAGCCGCATCGACCACATTTTCTACGCCAAAGCTGCGACTGGCGTGTCAATGGCCGGAGCGCAGGTTCCTGATCAGAGAGCCCCTGGAACTGGTGCGCTGGTGACGGTAAAGATCGGTACCAGCGATGATAAAGGGGTACGGCCTTCCGACCACAATTTTGTTGAGGCCACGCTCAACCTGAATTAGTAATCAGGCGAATCCAGATACCCTTCAATTCCTGCGACTCACGGATGCATACAAGTTTCGGTATGCGTCCGTGGCGTTGCGGATCTGATGTTCAGCAACTTTCAATAGCAATGGTCTCGATTCGGCGGCCAAGACCCACGCGCGCTCAATCGCACTAACAAGCTCTTCACTTTCCACGTGATCACTCCAATCAATCAGTTGGCAGCCATCACCAAATTGTTCTTTTAGCCCTTTAAACTTGCCCAGGTAGTATCTGGATTTAGCCACAGCGATCGCTGGAATGCCCTGGCCGAGCGCGAACACTGCCCCATGATAGCTGCCGGTCACCACCACACGACATCGGCCAATCCTCTGAATGACGTCCAGAGGCGTCATCAGCGGGGAGCCGCATGTTGGATCTTCGTACCCTGAAACCAGTGCTGCCGCGGTTTTGACGTCAGAGTCGTCGCGAAACAAGATTGGAACCGGAATAAACGCTGTCTGCAGCTTAGCTGCGACGCTCTCAAGCGCACGCCGCATCGCGCTAACCATGGCGCCTTCGATTTGCGAGTACTTTGCAACCCGAAGGTTCACACCTATTGAATGGCCAACATCCGGGGAGCGATTTTCGAATGCCAATTGCAATCCGTCGTCGCCCGCCAACGATAGGCGCTCGGTAGGATAGTTAAGCGCTTGTAAGACTTGCTGGCCATACACACTCTCCCGCAATGAGATGACCCTCACCTTCGGCAACACTCTCTTCAGGGCTGCCATCAGTTCAATGTCGCTCACAGGGCCGAGGCCCTGGCAAAGCATCGCAGTCGGAATGCCTTGCTGGTCCGCCATTTCCAGAGTTGCCAACATCTGCAGTGCACGGTCACGAAACTCGTCGTTGACCATGCCCATCCCGCTCGCAACCACCAAGTCGGAACGCAGCACCGCTTTGACGAAGCCCCTAAGTCCCCTCCTGTCGATTGCCTTTAAGCGTCTTTTTGCGGCTAACAATGAACTGACGGCACCCGGCCAGCCTGCACGCAGCCATATTTCACCGCCCTGCAGCCTGGCACGCAAGCCTGGCGGCAAGAAGCTGGTTGCTGTTCCAAATAGCTTGTCCTCAAACCAATATTCTTTCCCGCTCTCGATGATCGCCCTCGCCTTGGGGCAGAAAAGGGCCAGTCGTTCTGGAGATTGCGTCACAATCCCGAACTCGGCGTCAGGCCACAACTTTGCGAGCCGCGACACACACACCTGCATCATGGCGACGTCCCCCATGTTCATACAGGTATAACTGCCAGGCTCGATCAATATCCGCATCAGCAACAGGGTACACGTTTCTCGAGATGTTAATTCGAAGTCACACAGATGAGAGGTTAGGCGGCACCGGGCAACAAAAAAGGGCAACCGTTATCCGGTTGCCCTTTTGCAATTACTCGCGAGCCCTTACTGATAGGTGAAGATTAACGTGTTGCTGCTTTGACCATCGGGGTTGACAACCGCAACCTGCGAGGTGCCGGCTGCATTTGCGGGTACGACAGCGGTGATACCCGTGCTGGTTAAGCTCTGGACCACGGCCTGTTGACCTCCTACCAGGACTTGGGCCCCTGATATGAAGTTCTTTCCCGTGATGCTAATCGTGGTCCCGCCTGAAACTGTGCCTGAGCTAGGGGTCACGATGCTGATGGACGGGGCCAGAACGAAAGAATAGCCCTGAGTCAGTGTGCTGCTGCCACTGCCGGTATCAATCACACCCGTGGCGAAATCCATGTTGGTCACGACTACGTCGTTCGCGCCTACGGCGTGGGCCGGAGTAGTAGCGATGATGCATGGTAGAGGCACGTTATTGCCGCAAACCACCGGGTCATTGGTAACGGCCATGGTGGTCGCGACCACGCCCTTACCAACTGGCGCGGGTGGACCGCCGAAGCTTACGACAGCTCCATAGCGGAAACCGCTCCCCGAGATCACCATCGGCGTTCCACCATTCATTGAGCCGGAGGATGGCGAAATCGCGGCTATGCTGGGGGGCGTCGATTCATCGACATAGGTGAAGGCGGATTTCAAAGTTGCTGACCCTTTCGGGGTCGTAACTACAATATCGACCGGCGATCCCGCGATTCCGGCGGGCGTCGTCGCAGTAATCGATACCGGGCCGCGGCTGACGATGGTCGCGGGCATTCCACCCACGGTCACCGTTCCTCCCGTCAGGTTGCTTCCCGCGATCGTGACCGAATCTCCACCAGCGGTAGAACCACTGTCTGGAACGACCACGTTTAACTGTGGCTGCGTGGACGGCGTAGTTGACGTGTAAAGAAATCCGTTGGCCAACGAACCCTGGTCGCCTGCCGCATTGCGAACTACGACATTCGCCGCGCCTGCCACATGGGGCGGTGTAGTGGCCGTAATGGTCGTGCTGTTCACTACGACGATTTTAGAAGCTGTGCCGACACCGAACGACACGACTGCGCCGGGAGCGAAGTTCGTTCCCGTTATAGTCACTGGTGTTCCGCCGTTGCCGTCACCTGTAGCTGGGCTCACCGAAGAGACGGTCGCCCCTACTTTCGGCGCAGTGCCACCCGTGGTGAAGCTCCAGATTGGCCCGGTTGCAGTCAAATTGGCCATGGTCTTGGAAACAATTTTCCACCGATAAGTGGTCGCTGGCGCCAAGCCAGAGATGTTATAGGTGCCCAACACATGATTAGGCGCTGGGTCAGGAGCGCCAGTGTCTACGTTTGAAGCAATTAGGACTAGCGGGCCGCTTGCACCTGTGCCCAAATAAATATCAAATAACTGCCCCCAAGGACCGCCGTCCCATCTGAGGGTCAAGCTTTGGTTCTGGCCAGTCGCCGCATTGGCTGGCGCTTTGTTGACCGGCGCCCCCGGCCCAATTGGAACGAATGCGCGGTACTCCTGAGGCGAATTCCATCTTCGTTCAAACTGATTTTGAAACCAATCGAAGAACCAGGGCTTAATCGCCGCGGTACTGAAGAAATTGTGTTCCTGCTGAGTGTTGAATGAATTCGAACTCCAGTTGGAAGAGCCCCAAACCGCCAGGCCCTGGCCGTAGAACAGCAACGACTTTTCGTGGTTTTCGCCCCCGTGCCTGGTGATCTTCAGCGGGACCCCGGCTGCAAAAAGGCGATCCACGTTGTAGCGGTCCCACACTCTCGCCGGGTTTGAATATTCCGAGGAATCGACGATCAGCCGCACCGGGACACCCCGCCTAAATGCAGCGATGGCTGCGTCAGTAATGGACGCATTGGTGATGCGGAACATATCCACATCGAGTTTTACCTTCTCGGCATTGATCGCGCTTATGCTCTTAACTCCATAGTCATCTTTGTTTTTCGATGAAGGCAGGAAGTCCATTCCACAACCGCCAGTCACGGTTGGGCACACTTGAGAATCAATGGGATAAACCGCGTACGAAGGGACCAACGGCATCCCGGATGTGTTCGCATAGTCGGTGAAGCTCACGGTATCAACCCACCATCTGTCGTACATGGTGCGGAAGCTATTGACGATGGCCGGATCGTCCGAAAAGTGAATGGCCTCATCAACATACGTTTTGTACGGGCTGCCCGGCAAAAATTCGGAGGAACTGAAATTGGCGCCGCTGAACTCCACCACTCCCTGCCCGGCGAAGAGCATCATTTTCCAGTGCAAAATCCCATTCGCAACCCGCTGCCGCATAGGAACGGGAGGCGTCATGCCCGCGAACTGTTGAAGGATCTGCTCATTGGGCAAATGGGCCTCATCGGCCCGCGGGTCCACCAGCATCCGCACCTTCACACCGGCCTGGATCTTTTTGATGAGTGGACCTTCAATGTCCGGGTCATCCATGAACCAGTACGCTAAGTCGATTTCAACGTTTTCATTCTGGATCAGGGTAATCAGCGGTGTCCGGCAGTTTTCAAACGAAGCGTCACATAGACGCTCGGAAGCAGACGCAGGAAGGATGAAACCACCTAAGACAAAGGCCAATACCAATGCGGGAGTCCACAGATTCTTGTAATTCATTATTCACCTAAGGAGTTTTGCGCGAGCGGGAAATGTTACGGCCTGGAGAGATTACCGCCACTTCCGAACTCAAACAGCATACAACCCTGGACTAAATTTTTCGACTCGGCAAACACAAAAACACTGCAAGCAGAGTGCCAGCTTTTTGGACGCATAAAGCAGCAGCTCAGTTGCCCCAAACTGGCTCCGGATAAGGGCTTACGGTCAATTAAAATTGTTTGCCGGGAACTGACAGCGCCTCAGTTCATGCGGGTTTGCGCAAAAGTGGAAATATTTTCACCTTTGATTTTCAGCGCGGCGGGCCTAACTCCATCGCTTTGTAAAGTTCTGTAACTGCACGGCTTGTGGCACTCCCAGGTTTGTAGAACAATTCCTCAGCGACAACTTTGCGGCGGCTTGAGCGCTGAGAGGGGTCGGCGTAAGCCGACTCTACCGCATGCAACGTTTCCAGCGGGTTCCGCACGCTGGTCGAAGCGTTTACCAGCAGATCCACGTAATCAGCAGGAATGTTGGTTCGCGCTATCAATTCCGGCATTTCAATCCTGATCAGCGGACGATCAAGCAGGAGGTACTCAAAGCCGGCCGAACTGTGATCGCTGATCATCACGTCGGAGGCGACCAGGTAAGGTGCAATTGTGCCCTTTGCCGCTAGATGGCCGTCGTGTTTACGCAGAATTGGGGTCAACCGCTCAACCCAATTTATGCCGCCGGAGTTTCGCAGATCAGGGTCACGCGAATTGTCATGCAATTTAACGATCACGCAAAATCCCGCGCCGCCCAATTGCTCGATCAACTCTTTCCCCATGGAGTTCAATGACGCGTAGGGGGTCCATGTCGGGGCATATAAGACTGTGCGCCTCGCGGGGTCAATCCCCAGGGAACGGAGAATGTCATCGCGTTGCAGCGATCCATCCACCAGGCAATCGGCCTTAGGCATGCCGATCAAACAAATGGCTGGACTGTCAGCATCGATTGCGCCCGCGGAAACAAAATTATTCAGCCGCCGCTGATTAATAAAAAAAAGCCGGTCCCACTCCCGCAAGGAATGGTCGGGACGGTCGTACACATTGCTATATTTGCCGGCAACGCCGTGAAAGGTCTGAACGCGCTTCGTGCCGCGTGGCAGTTTTGCCCAGATAAAATCAGCCGCTAGGTAAGCGTCAAATTTCATCAGCCCCGCCCGCGCTGGGCTGACAATCCGAATGTCCCCTCCGGCGTCAGCAAAAATGTGGCGGATGTTATCCGGATGAACGCTGGAGGTGAAAAAGAACTCGACTCGCGGGTCCTGAGATAAGCGATGGTAAATAGGCGCGATCATGCTGAACTCCATGGGTAGTCCAGCATTAATCAGAATGCGACGCCGATCGGGGTGCAGGGTTCGATGTAATCTCGTGTCTAGATCCCGAAGCCGCGAGACGATTTGCGTGGGCTTCATCTCACTTCTCCGGATGACAGAAGTTTGAACCGGCGAAATTGAGAGGAATTCGCGGCAGAATTTCCTCCTGGGCGCGCCGCAGATCATCGGGAAAATCAATTTCGATCCAGGGAAACCCACGAGTGCTGACCGCGTGCAACGGCCGCGACTTGGAAAATTCCAAAAAAGCCCGCGGGGCCCAGGTTTTCTTTGCGCCCTCTGCAATTAGCTTGTCCAGCTCTTTTGCTAGAACGCCGGCCCCGCTTGCGCCGAATTTTACGATTCCCACATTCTCGCCATCAGCTTCCTCGGGGTCCATAGCTTTGGAAATGTCCAACAAATGTCCGCCGCGCACCTTGACCTTCATTTCCTCATCGCCATATTTGGTTTGGTTGCGCCAGGAGATCAGAATTGCATCTTCATACTTCGCGGTCAGCAGATCGCCCAGAAGTTGAGGATGGAAAAATACGTCGGAATTCATGACCACGAATCCGTCTCCAAACAAGTGCCGCGCCAGCCACAGCGAATACAGACTGTTAGTCTCGGCGAAGATCGGGTTCTCCACGTAATCGACTTCCGGCCCGCAGATGCGGCGAATGCGCTCTGCCTGGAAACCCACCACCACCGCGATCTGGGTGATGCCGCAGGCCCGCAAATAGCTGAACTGGCGCTCGATCAGGGTCATTCCACCCAACTCGACCAGGCACTTCACGGATTCACCCGAAACAGGCTCCAGGCGGGAGCCTTTGCCGGCGGCGAGTATGATCGCCCTCAAATGAGTCCTCGCGCGCCGTTGACGGGTTGAAAGCTACCGCTCACCAAATTCATCAGTGTGCCTTTCCTCGATTGCGGTCCTTCCACCTTTGCCGGAGAACACCCACAAAAAACCACAACTCCATCTCATGCTCAAAGCTGGCAATTGGCTGGCCTTTCATGCGCTGCTTCCCCATTGCAATAGCCGATTCCAGGCATGAACGGTACATGTAACGCGGTACGCCGAAAATTGTTCGTAGCTTGGAAAAATCCAGATTGGTTTCCTCCGGAGCCTGCATATCTATGGGGTGCTGCTGATAAAGCATTGCCCGGCTGACCCCGTGCCAGTAGGACCATTTGCGAAAATAGCGCTTACGCAGGCGCTCCGCGGGGATCACATGGTGAACCACCATCTTCGGAGCATACATGCCCCTGAGTCCAGCCGCGCGCGCGCGCAGCATCCACTCCCGGACTTCCTGGCCCAATAGCGTTCCGGCTTTACGGCCGAGGTCCGGGTCCCACAGACCGGCGCGGTCAAACGACTCACGCTTAAATGCCAGGTTCACCCCCAAAGGTGCGTAGCGTTTCCCGAACTCAACGGGTTCCGGACCGAAATCGAGTAGCGCGATCACCGCCCAATGTTGCCCCCCTCTATCAGACAGCCACGAAGGTCTTGGACCGGGCCAGATCGGCAGTACCTTTCCTCCGACGAAATCACATTGTCCGAGATTCAGCGCCTCAGCGGCTTGCAACAGCCAATCTGATTGGAAGCGCACATCGTCGTCAGTGTTAGCAATAATTTCGCCTTTGGCCGCTTCTATCCCAGCATTGAGTGCCGCGCTTCTTCCCGCCCGAGGCTCAAATACATATCGAAGCGCGGTCGGAAATTGAGCTGCAGCATTGGCAACGACCTGAGGGGTAGCGTCACGGGAGTTATTGTCTACCACGATCACTTCCCAGCTTCCAGGATCTTGGATATTTCCCAGGCTGGCCAGGGTCTGCTCAAGTTCGGCCGCGCGGTTATAAGTAGGTATCACTACCGAGAATTGCATTCGTCAGCGGCTGACCTCGCGATGTGAAATGCGCGAGCATCTGGCAGAACTTCGATTCAGTACATTTTGGCTGTAGTATTCTAGCGCAGTCGTCGCGTCGAGCTTTGGTATTTTGGTTGTCGTTCCGCCAAGTTTCTTTCATGCCCTCCATCATCGAAGTCAGCCACCTTTCGAAAGAGTACGAAAGAGGGAGATCCGTTCATCAAGAGACCCTCCGCGAGTTTCTCGTCCGCAATTTGAACCCTTTGGCTTGGATGAGGACGCTTGGCCGCAATACGAAGGAATCGCGCAAATTCTGGGCCCTGAATGACGTCAGCTTCCAGGTTGGCCAAGGCGACGTAGTGGGAATTCTTGGCCGCAATGGCGCCGGCAAAAGTACTTTGCTGAAAGTGATTTCCAAGGTCACGGATCCCACCAGCGGCAGTATCACGCTTCGCGGACGTCTCGGCAGCCTGCTCGAAGTCGGCACCGGATTCCATCCCGAGCTTACCGGTCGCGAAAATGTCTATCTCAATGGCGCGATCCTGGGCATGAGCAAATCCGAAATCGATGCCTGCTTTGACGCCATCATTGATTTTTCTGAGATCGGAAAATTTCTTGATATTCCGGTGAAGCGTTACTCCAGCGGAATGTATTTGAGGCTGGCGTTCGCCGTCGCCGCGCACCTTAACACCGAGATTTTGATTGCAGACGAGGTGCTGGCCGTCGGCGACATTGCTTTTCAAAGGAAGTGCCTGCGCAAAATGAGTGAGGTCGCTCGCCAGGGTCGTACAGTGCTTTTTGTATCGCATAACATGGCTGCAGTTGCCGACCTGTGCAGCCGCGGCATTGTGCTTGATGCCGGCAAGTTGATTTTCGACGGATCAGCGAAACAGGCGATCCAGCTGTACACCGGAATGATGTTCCACACGAATGGTGCTCCGAGTCACATCATTGATTTGCGCAGCGCGCTCGACCGCCGCTCCCCGCAAGGCAAGCTACTGCAGGCAATCGAACTGTATACGGGCAATGACGAACCGCTGGTCAATGAAGTCAAGCTTGGCAGCTGTGTAAAGGTACGGGTCCATTTCAACCTGCCGGTCGCGACATCCAGTTATAACGTTGGCCTGGGTTTTAATAACGCCAGCGGGCAGCGTGCATTTACCGCACACACATCGTTCGAGCCTAATCGCGATCAGGCGGCGGTTTCAGGACCGCAAGTTCTGGTGTGCGAAATTCCGAGCCTGACGCTGGTTCCCGGGGATTATGTTTTGCGGGTCTGGCTTGACGTTGGGAAAACGGAAGCGGACCTCATCGACTCAGCCACGCGAATTACGGTCCTTGAATCCGATTTCTACGGCAGCGGTAAGTTGCCCAGCGACGGGATGTTCGTACTCGATCACAATTGGGCGCTGGGTTCTTGATGAAAAATATTCTAAGAAGACCGAAGCTCTTGCAAACACCTATGAGCCGCATGGTACGAGGAGACTGATGCCATCTTCTTTCGAGGTGACCATTCGTCCTCATCGGGGCTGGCAACCAATTGATCTTCGCGAGATTTGGCTGTACCGCGAATTGCTGGCCTTTTTGGTGTGGCGCGATATCAAGATTCGCTATCGCCAGACGCTGCTCGGCGCATTGTGGGCAGTCCTGCAACCGCTTATCGCGATGTTGATTTTCACTTTTATTTTTAACCGGCTGGCGGGCGTCAAAAGCGACGGCCCGCCGTACCCGCTCTTTGCCCTTGCCGGCCTCGCGCCCTGGACTTTTTTTTCCACCGCAGTTTCGCAATCCAGCAATAGTCTGGTCAGCAATCAGCAACTGGTCTCGAAAATTTATTTTCCACGCGTGTTCATTCCGCTGGGCTCGGTGGGCGCGCTGCTCCTCGACCTGGGACTGACTCTCATTTTGCTGGCGTTGCTGATGGTGCACTATCGCTGGCCGGTCTCGCTGACCCTTTTCTGGCTGCCAATTTTTATTGCCGCCGCGGTGCTGGCCACATCCGGCGTAGGTCTTACCTTGTCAGCTTTCAACGTCAGCTTTCGGGATGTGAAGTATGCGGTCCCATTTCTCATTCAAATGGGAATTTTCGTCACCCCGGTGATTTATCCCATTCGCGATATTCCGGGGTCCTGGCGGATTCTCATGGGCCTGAATCCCATGACCGGAGTGGTGCTGGGATTTCGCTATGCCATCCTGGGCACTCCCTCTCCGTGGCCGGTGATGGGATTGTCGCTCGCGGTAAGCGTGATTTTGTTTATTTCCGGGCTGCTGATTTTTCGCCGAATGGAACGGCGTTTCGCTGACATCATCTGACCGTGCAGCCGATTCTCCAAATCGAGCATTTGTCGAAGGAGTACCTGCTCACCCGCGATTCATTCGAGCAGGGCGGAGTGCGAGCGGGACTGGCACGAAAGTGGGCTGCACTTCGGCGCTTTGGCGCTCAGAATTTCCCGGACACAAATTCCGAAGAACATTTTTGGGCTTTGAAAGACGTCTCTTTCAACGTCAACGAAGGGGACGTCGTCGGCATTATCGGCCGGAACGGCGCCGGCAAGAGCACGCTGCTGAAAATAGTCTCGCGCATCACTGATCCTACCGAGGGACGAGTAGTGGTGCGGGCGAGAATGGCAAGTTTGCTGGAAGTTGGAACCGGCTTTCATCCTGAATTAACCGGCCGCGAAAACATTTTTCTTAATGGCGCGATCCTCGGCATGCGAAAGGCTGAGATCGTCGCCCAGTTCGACGAAATTGTGGCTTTTGCGGAGCTCGAAAAATTTCTCGACACTCCGGTGAAGCATTATTCCAGCGGCATGCACGTGAGGTTGGGTTTTGCAGTAGCAGCGCACTTGAATCGCGAAATCCTGATCGTCGATGAAGTGCTGGCAGTAGGCGACATGGCATTTCAGAAAAAATGCCTGGGCAAGATGAGCGAAGTTAGCCGCGTCGGCAGGACCGTGTTGTTCGTTTCACACAACATGGCAGCGGTTGAAAACTTGTGCCGGCGCGGAATTGTGATTAATGGCGGAATGATTGCTTTTGAGGGCACAGCCAAAGAAGCGGTCCGTGAATACCTGGGCCGCGTGTCGGGTTCCCGGGATTCCACGGGTCACATCATCGATCTCAGTGAAGCCTCAGATCGCCGTTTTGTGCGGGTTCCCTTATTGAAGCGGCTGGAACTCTTTACGGAGGACAACTTACCACTAGCCTCTGACCTGCAAATCGGCGCACGCCTGCAGGTGCGAATTCATTTTGATTTGCCGGAATTGACTGCCGATTTCAACGTTGGGCTCGGCTTCGATAATTCGTATGGGCAACGAGTGTTTACGGCACACAGTCAATTCCAACCTGGTCGCGCTGCGCAAGCCCGCGTGGGTCCGCAAGTTTATACCTGTGACATTCCCAGCCTGACATTGACTCCCGGCGAATACAGCCTGCGCGTATGGCTCGAG
>DATNAF010000112.1:0-2588 GCA_035572845.1 Terriglobales bacterium | reverse complement strand
TACTACGTCGAGAAATATCGCGATCTGCTGGAACAGGCTGTCAACAGCCATCTGATGAGCGACGTTCCTCTGGGAGTTTTTCTAAGCGGCGGCGTCGATTCCAGCGCCGTGGCCGCGCTGATGACAAAGTTGCGGCGTGCGCCAGTTGAAACATTTTCCGTCGGCTACGCGGAAGATCAGTACAGCGAACTTCCGTATGCCAGCGTTGTTGCCCGACATTTGAATTCTATTCATCACGAAGTGCTGGTCAGCCGAGAGCAGTTCTTCGATGCTCTGCCGCAACTTATCTGGCATGAAGATGAACCTATTGCATGGCCGTCGAGCGTCCCTCTTTACTTTGTGGCGCGTCTGGCGCGAGACCATGTGAAGGTGGTGCTCACGGGTGAAGGCAGCGATGAGACCCTGGGCGGCTATGCGCGCTATGCTTTCACTTTGAAAAATGCTTCGCTTGACCGCTATTATCGCGGTCTGGTTCCGGACGCGGTCCGCGCAAAAATCCGCAACATGGTACAGGAGTCGTCATGGATTAGCGCTGACCTCAGGCGAAAATTGGCGCACACTCCGCTGGCCCGTGACGGAAACTCCTGGGCATCGTTGTACTTCGATAATTTTCTGTGTGCTTTCAGCGAAAGGGAGCAACGCACTTTATTGTCGGATAAAGTTGCCGCCGAGTTTAAAGCCGGCGCGCCTTATGAAAGTTCTCTGGAATATTGGGAGCGTTCTTCCGGCGATATGCTGCATCGCCTTCTCTATACCGACATAAAAACCTATCTTGTCGAGCTGCTCATGAAGCAGGACAACATGAGCATGGCCGCGTCGATTGAGAGCCGCGTGCCTTTTCTTGATCATGTGCTTGTGGAGTTCGCCACCAACATTCCGCGCAAATTCCAAGTTCACGGACTCCGCGGCAAACGAATCCTGAAAAAAGCCGTACAGGACTTACTGCCACACGAAATTCTTTATCGCAAGAAACTCGGATTTCCCACGCCCTGGAGTCGATGGCTGAGAGGCCCCCAACTACAGGAAATCCGCGACCTGCTGTTGGAACCGCGCAGCATGGATCGAAAACTCTTCAAGCGCGCGGCGATCGAGCGCCTATTCGACGAGCACAAGGCTGGCCATTTCGATCACTGTGATCGCATCTGGCGATTGCTCAACCTCGAGCTCTGGCATCGGGTCTGCTTCGAGGGAGAAGGGCGGGCCACGAGCGCAGTGGAAGCGGAAGAATTTTTCGCGAAAAATGACTGACCTTCGTGGGAGGTTGGCCGCAGGGGCAATAAATTCTCGGTGCAAGTTCCGCGATTCGGTAGTTGGTGGTTGCCAACGACCAAAGACCAACGACCAACGCCGCCCCGTCTGCAGTGCTAGAATTTCACTTCACCCACCCCATGCCTGCAACCATTCTTGACGGAACTAAAATCGCGGCCGAAATTCGCAGCGAAGTCGCCGCGGAAGTGAAAGCCTTGTCGGCGGCGGGAATGCGGCCCGGACTCGCCGTCGTCCTGGTAGGCAATAATCCTGCGTCGGAAATTTATGTTCGCGGCAAGGTGAAGAGCAGCGGCGAAGTCGGGCTTTACAGCGAGCAGCACACACCTTCAGATCGCGCCACCACCCAGGAATTGCTGGATCTTATTGCGGACCTGAACCGCCGCGATGAGATTGACGGCATTCTGGTGCAACTGCCGCTACCGCCGCAGGTGGATTCCAAAAAAGTTTTACTGGCAGTGGATCCGGCAAAAGATGTTGATGGCTTCCATCCCACGAACGTCGGATTTCTCTCCACGCAACGGCCGGGGTTGGTGCCCTGCACTCCCGCCGGTGTGATGGAGATGCTGGAAAGAAGCAAAATCAAAATTGCTGGACAAGAAGCTGTAGTCGTCGGCCGCAGCGATATTGTCGGCAAGCCCATGGCGATGCTGCTGCTGAATGCGAATGCCACGGTGACGGTGTGCCACTCGAAAACCCGCGATTTACCTGCGGTTTGCCGCCGTGCGGATATTCTGGTCGCGGCTATTGGCCGCGCCGGAATGATCACCAGAGATTTTGTTCGTCCCGGCGCGACGGTGATTGACGTCGGGATGAACCGCGTGACTGATGTGCGAGAATTCGAGCGGCTGTTCGCAGGCAACAGTAAGCGCGAAGAGACATTTCGCAACAAGGGATTAGTGTTGGTCGGGGATGTTCATCCTGAGGTCGCGGAAGTAGCGGGCGCCATTACGCCTGTGCCGGGCGGGGTCGGCCCGCTCACCATTGCGATGCTCATGTCGAACACCGTCAGAGCCGCGAAGATGCGACGCGGAAGCCGGATACCAGAGCTGTCCAGAGCGTGAGCGTCCAATTGCAGAATTTAGATTGCAGATTGTAGATTTCAAATCATCGGATTGGCGTTCAATCTGAAATCTACAATCTGAATTCTGCAATCTTTTTTGACGTATGAAAGTGAGGCATCCATGCTCAAGATTGGATTAACTGGCGGGATCGCTACCGGAAAGTCGTCGGTCGGACGCATGTTTGCCGAACTCGGCGTGCACACCATTGATGCAGATGAAATTGCCCACGACCTCATGCGTCCCGGCGAAAAGGTTTAC
>DATNAF010000111.1:0-2505 GCA_035572845.1 Terriglobales bacterium | reverse complement strand
TTCTTGTAGTAGCGAAACAGCGAGAGCGAATCTTCAATATAAGAAGTGCTGAATTGGTGTGCCATGCGTAAACCTCGAAACTAGACTTTAAATTGGGGATCGATCTCGATCTGATATCCCGCCGACAACCGATTGGTCTCGTTCGCCATTCCAACGACCGCCATCAACTCGCGGAATATATCATCCGTCATGCCCTTTTTTCGCGCCGATGCAGTGTGCGAAGCGATGCAATAGCCGCACTGATTGCTGACGCTGACAGCGACGTAGATCAATTCCTTAGTCAGAGCATCGAGCGCCCCTGGCGCCATGATCTGCTTGATATCTTCCCAAGTTCGCTTGAGCGTAGCAGGATCGTTGGCCAGCGCCTTCCAGAAATTATTGATCCAATCCGTCTTGCGCGTCTTCATGATGTCGTCATAGACGACGCGAACTTCGGGAGTGGCGTCTTTATATTCGATCAGGCCCAGAGTGGCCATTCATGTCTCCGATCTTTGTCCAATTCTAAGCTGATTCGCTCTTCGTGCTCGGCGAGGATGCGGGCACGGCACGGGTTTTTGCCCATACGCGTTGGGCTTCAATCTCTTCGGCGCGCGTGACTGATAGAGGCACGGTCTGCGAAATTACATCAACCAGGACTTGAGTGCTCAGTTCCTGCTTCTTGCTGTAGGCGTTGTAGAGCGCGCTTTGTACCGCAGCCTCGATTTCGGCACCGGAAAAGCCCTGCGCAGCGATGGCAATACGGTCGAGATCAAAGGTGGTAGCCTCGCGGTTATGTTTAGTCAATTGCAAAGCCAGAATTTGCTTTCGCTCAGACTGGCTCGGCAAATCGACAAAGAACAACTCGTCAAATCTGCCTTTACGTATCAACTCTGGCGGCAGTGCGGTCACGTTATTGCAAGTCGCGGCTACAAATACCGGCGCTTTGCGATCCTGCATCCACGAGAGAAAGGACCCGAGGAGCCGAGAGGAAACGCCGGCATCGACCGCTGCTGAATCCGCGCCGCCCCCGGCAAAAACTTTTTCCAGCTCGTCAATCCAGAGGACGCATGGCGCCAGGGCTTCGGCCACCTGAAAGACTTGCTGGATATGTTTCTCCGTCTCGCCGATGTACTTGTCGTAAATGGCGGAGCTGTCGAATTTAACCAGAGGAAGGTCCCACTCGCCGGCAATCGCACGGGCACATAGCGATTTGCCGCAGCCCTGCACTCCCAGAATGATCACTCCGCGCGCCGGATCAAGGCCAAATTTCCGCGCTGAATCTTCCCATGAGCCGCGCCGCTGGGCCAACCATTGCTTCAAATTATCCAGTCCACCTACGGCTGACAGCTTATCCGAAGCTTCGATAAACTCCAGTGAGCCGGAATGCCGCAGCAGATATTTCTTGGCATCGAGTACGTCGACTATCGTTTCCGGCGTTAAGCCGCGGCGATTCACAATGGTGCGCGAAATCGCTCGATCGGCTTCTTCCTCGCTCAATCCGCGGAGATTTTCAGCCACCGCGTTCAACCCTGCTGCGTCGAGAGTTCGGCGGAGATCATGGCCCTGCGCGAGTCGCATGTAAACCTCATCGATCATCTGCCGCAGTCGTGCTCGATCGGGCAGCGGCAGTTCCAAGAACTCGACTAGGCTGGCCAGTTCCGGCGGAACTTCGATCGTAGGCGCGGTGATTACGACCGTTCGCCGGTTGGTCGAAAATTTTTGACCCACGTCACGCAGTTTTCTCACCACCACCGGATCTGCGAGATGCCGATGGAAATCCTTGAGGATAAAAACTGCCTCTATCGAAATCGATTCCAGATTGCTTAACGCCTGCGAAGGATCCCGGCTGTTGTAGATTGCCTGGGCGCTGCTGTCTGCGGTGAAATTCGTCCCACCTCGCATTAGTCCCGAGCTTCGAGCCTCTGGCGAGGTTCCCTCGGCGCACCGAACCAGTCCACTGGCAATCGTCCACTCAAAAACTGCAAGATTCAAGGGTGAAGCTGCCGCGTGCACCAGTCGAACCGCAAGGGTTTCTTCGACCGTCTCAACAATGACAATCGGAGTCGAGGAATCCATTAGAACTTTTAATCGTTCGAGAACGTCAGGCATATTTCGGGAGGCCCGGAGTAGAGTACGAAACTGGCTCAGAGTACCACAGGATAGAGAGAGGCTTAAGTTATCCAACCGCCGCCCACGACGGTGTCATCGTCGTAGAAGACAGCGGCCTGTCCCGGCGTCACCGCGCGCTGCGGCTGATCGAAGGTCACGGCGATTTCATCGGCGCCGGTCATCTCGACTGTGGCCGCAGCCGGCTCATGGCGGTGGCGAATCTTGACGCTTACGCGCATCGGCTCCAGCAGTTCATCCACTGAAATAAGGTTGCTGCGCTTCGTGATCAGAGTTCGCGAATAAAGATTCTCCTGCTCGCCGACAATCACCTGGCGCGCGTCACCCTTGATCTGCAGGACGTAAAGCGGCGAACCGGTGGCAACCCCGAGTCCCTTGCGCTGTCCCACGGTGAAATTG
>DATNAF010000110.1:0-9412 GCA_035572845.1 Terriglobales bacterium | reverse complement strand
AACATGGGGACTTACGTGGAAACCGGCACGCGCACCGAACCCGACAAAATTCGTTGTATGTGCTCCCGGCGAAAAGCGCATGTAGTCTGCAAAGATTCCCACGCTGCCGTGGTCATAATTCGCCCCACTTTCCTGCGCCGCGAGCCATGAAGGAGCTGCGATCAGCAGCCCTGCCATCGCCAACCACATGATTTTTTTCATCGTTAACTTCTCCTTGTGAAAAATTAGTTATTAGTTCTGCTCGCGCCTCTCCCCAGCTTTAGAACAGGGCAGCAGGTCGCATGTAGGATGCGGTGCACCTTGGGGTGGTTGGGTTTTGGGGATGAGCAGCCTTACCCTAGGTTGTTTCGGGTATGCACTCTAAGTGTGACGCTAACCGGAAAGCCGGTTTGAGTGGTGTCAGGTAATAACGGGTTCAAAGGCGCGTGCGGATATTGATTTCTTTCCTACTCGGTAAAGATCACTTTGTTTCGATTGACCAACGAATCGAGCGGCAATGCCAAATCTCTCCATCTCTGATATCTTCCTGCAGACGGATTTCGCGAATGGAACAAATCGTCGCCGACGCGCTGCCACAACATTCCGACACCAGCTTCTTCGGACACCCGCGTGGTCTAGCCACTCTTTTCTTCACCGAGATGTGGGAGCGCTATAGCTACTACGGAACGCGCGCTCTGCTCATTCTTTACATGACTGCCGGCCTTCAAACCGGTGGCCTCAACTTCTCGGTAATGAAGTCGGGCGCAATCTACGGGTTCTACACGGCAATGGTTTACCTGTTTAGCTTGCCCGGCGGCTGGGTCGCGGACCGCGTCATCGGGCAACAAGGGGCGGTGCTCCTCGGAGGCATTCTGATTTCGGCGGGAAATTTCTGCCTGGCTTCGCCAAGTATGACCGCCTTCTACAGCGGGTTGGCCCTGCTGATTTTGGGGACCGGTTTATTGAAGCCCAATGTCAGTACGATCGTAGGACAACTCTACCGGCAAGGTGATATCCGCCGGGATGCCGGCTTCTCAATTTTCTATATGGGGATCAATGTTGGCGCCTTTTCGCCACTCATCGTGGGCTGGGTGGGTGAAAAGGTGAACTGGCGACTGGGCTTCGCGACATCTGCGATTGGGATGTTGATTGGAGTTGTCCAATATTTAATTACCAGGAAATACCTCGGCGAAGCCGGCCGTCATCCCACTCGTTCTGGAAGTCCTGAAAAGGCCAGTGCTCAAAAACGCAACGCTGGATTCCTAACCGGCGCAGCGGTTCTTGCGCTAGTCGTATTGGGCGCATTGAATTCGAGAGGTGTTATTCACATTACCGCCGAGTCGGTATCCGATGCATTGGGGTGGTTCTTGCTGGCGGTTTCAGTCGCGGTATTCGCTTGGATGATCTTCGGCAAAGGCTGGTCGCCCGAAGAACGAAAACGCGCCGCCGCAATCCTTGTGCTTTTCCTGGCCTCTTGTGTTTTTTGGGGGGCGTATGAGCAGGCGGGATCGTCGCTTAATTTGTTTGCTGAACGGAACACTAACCGTCATGTTCTTGGTTACGAATTCCCTGCCAGTTGGTTTCAGTGGGTGCAGCCTCTCTTCGTTTTGATTCTTGCGCCGCTATTTGCCTGGTTGTGGGTTCGACTGGGTAAGCGAGAGCCATCCAGTCCTGCAAAATTTTCGGTGGGGTTGTTATTTGTTGGATTGAGTTTTCTGGTGCTGGTTCCCGCGGCGGCGCACATAGGAGTTTCACCCAATTGGTTGAATTCCTGTTACTTCCTCAGCGTGGTTGGCGAAATGTGCTTGAGCCCAGTGGGACTGAGCGCTATGACCAAACTCGCGCCGGTGCGGGCGGCGGGATTTGTGATGGGCGTCTGGTTTCTTTCGATAAGTATTGGCGACTGGATGGCGGGCCGGGCCGGCTCGCTCTTCGAGTCGATGCCCTTGCCCAAATTGTTCGGGATCAGCGGTGTTGTCCCAATAATCGCGGCAGTGATCCTGGCCTTACTTATTAAACCCACGAAACGCCTGATGTCCGGAATCTCATAGTTTTTCAGCCGAGAAACCCGCCCTGAATCGCAGAAAATTGGCGCAGTTGACCCAACCTCCGGTACCCTTTAGGCTGCGAACTAGGGTAACTTTTGGTCCCGCTACCCAGCCGCAAGCAGTACAACGAAAAGAACTTTATGCCGCATCACATCTATTGCGGCCGGAAAAGACGATTTGACGGACGCGAAACGACCACAGCGCAATAAGCTTAGTGAACAGGACGCCATTGAGCGGGCCAAGCAGGGGGATGCGGAAGCCTTCCAGCTTCTGTACGACCTGCATAAGCGCCGTGTGTATTCGCTGTGTTTACGTATGACTGGGAACACCGCTTCGGCGGAGGACCTGACGCAGGAAGCTTTCCTGCAGTTGTTTCGTAAGATTGGCACGTTTCGGGGAGAATCGGCCTTTTCCACCTGGTTGCATCGCATGGCGGTAAACGTCGTTCTGATGCAACTGCGCAAGAAGAACCTGCCGTTGGTGCCGATTGACGAAACCACCGAGGGCGAGGAAGAGGGCACAGTCCGGAAGGAGCTTGGCGCCGCAGATTCGCGCCTGGCAGGCTCCATCGATCGATTGCATTTGCAAAGAGCGGTTGACGAGCTACCTCCGGGTTATCGTACGATCTTCGTACTGCACGACGTAGAGGGCTACGAGCACAACGAAATTGCAGCCATGATCGGCTGCTCGATTGGCAACAGCAAGTCGCAATTGCATAAGGCGCGTATCAAGTTACGTGATTTACTTCGCGCTAACAGAGCTGAAAAGGTTGCAAAGCGGTCATGATTAGGCGCATGGTTCGGGGAGAGGCTGTATATGAATTGCCTGCAGTTTGAAAACGCCCTGTCGGATTACCTGGAAGGCGCCGCCACTTCCGAGCAACAGGCGCATTTGAATTCGTGCTCCGCATGTTCTGGTCTGCTGGCGGATTTAAGCCTGATCTCTTCCGAAGCGTCATCCCTGCGCACGATCGATGAACCGAGCGTCAGAATCTGGAATTCACTAGAAGCACAATTACGCAAGGAAGGGCTTATCAGGGAGCCATCACGGCCTTCGCAGCCTGGTTTTTTTCATCGCTGGCGCACTGCTTGGCTGGTACCGGTCGCGGCAGCATTGCTGATCGCCGCTGGTGTCAAGCTTTACCAGCCTGCAAAGATCGGCGACAACCAGCCGATCGCCAAGCAACGTACGCCCGCGGCTCCAGTTGTTCCTGCAGTTTCCGCCGAGGACAAAGACGTCATGAATACGGTTGCATCTCGGCCTCCAGCGCAAGTGGCTGCTTACCGGAATGATCTCGCGCAGGCGAATTCGTTTATCCGGGACGCCCAGGAAGCAGTGAAGAACGACCCGAACGACATTTATTCCCAGCAAATGCTGATGAATGCTTACGAACAGAAGCAGATGGTATATCGTCTGGCCGTGGACCAGAATAATGAAGACGAGCAATAGTCGGGAGAGAACTATGTCGTGGGGAAAATGTCTCGCCACTGCTGGAATGGTGTTGATGCTGGTAGGAGTTTCGCTCTGCGCTGAGAACGTCCGCAAGGACCTGCATTTCAAAGTCGGCAAGCATCCTACGATTTCAATCAACAACCCTTATGGTCCGGTTGTGGTAAGGGCGGGTGCTCCCCACGAGGTAGTGGTCACCGCAATTCTCCATTCCGATAAAGTTGAGCTCGACCAGAGCAAAAGCCATAACCGGGTTGATGTTGTTTCCCACTTACTCCCGGGGTCCAATTCCAGTAACGGAGTCGTCGAGTACGAAATTTCGGTGCCGCCGGATGCGAATCTTACTCTTCGTTCCGAAAACGGGCGGGTGCATGCAGAAAAATTGCACGGCGATGTGACTGTCGCGGGCAGCGAAGGCGCCATCGAGGTGATGGATTGCGCCGGGGGCCATGTTCATGTGCGCACACTTAACGGAACCGTGAATCTCAGTAACGTGCATGGCGATATCGAAGTCATGTCGGTGGGTGGCGATGTTCTGATGAACGGGGTTACCGGCGACACTGTCGCAGTTAACTCCAACAGCGGCAAAATTCAATATGAAGGCGATTTCAGCGGTGAGGGCGAATACGCTTTCACCAGCCATACCGGAAACATTGAGGCGGTTGCGCCCGCCTATGCTTCCATCGAGGTCCTGGCCCGGTCGACTAATGGCATAGTGCAAAGCGACTTTTCGCTTGATCCAAAGCACGCACCATTCCTGGTACGAGGGGCGAACTCACTTTCCGGCACAATCGGCAAGGCAGCTTCCTCGGTAAAGCTTTTTTCCTTCAGTGGTAAAATCCGTCTCAAGAAGCGCCAGAACTAGTCCCGCTTTTAAACAGGCTAAGTTGCCGCAAATGACGGATGTAACTCCTTCGTCCCAATACAGGCGAAATTCAACCCGAGTCCCGACCACGATCTCGTTAGTCGGCTTTATGGGTGCAGGCAAAACCACCGTAGGCCGCGCACTTTCCGGCAAGCTCGGTTGGAAGTTCGTCGACCTCGACGATCTGATTCAGGAGCAAGACGGCCGTACAATACCTGAGATATTCCAGAACAGCGGGGAAAAAGCGTTTCGCGAGCTGGAAAGGCAGCTCTTGCGGAGATTCGTCGGCTCCTCTCAGGCCAACGCCTCAGTACTTTCGTTAGGTGGGGGAGCATTCATCGACAATACAAACCAGCAGCTTCTGCGCGAAAATGGGATTCCAGCGGTATTTCTCGATGCCTCCGCGGAAGAGCTGTTTGGCCGTTGTCAGCAGCCTGGTGTAGAACGTCCACTGCTGAGCGACCGTAATGGTTTTTCGGCGCTTTATGATCGGCGGCGACCCGCATACATGAATGCTGAATTCTGCATTCAAACTGCGGGGCGGGAAATTGCCTCCATTGTCGATGAAATCATGGCCCGGCTTGGCCTGGGTCCGTAAAGAGGAGTCCAAGTGAAGTTTTATCCGTCAGCATCGTCTTGCATGATTGCTCTCGCGCTGTTTGGAACTCAGATAGCGGCCAGGCAAGTATTCGCAACCGAGAAAAACGCTCCTGCCAAGCTTGTGGATTCGGGGTCGTTTGGGGTATTCAATGGCTCGCATCGGGTAGCCACTGAGACTTTTTCCATAAAGCAGGACGGCGACGGGAGCGTGGTTTCATCCGAGTTCAAGGCCGAACAGGGCGAGCAGAAGGCGGTCCAATCTTCGGAACTGGATTTAACGGGTTCGGTCAACCTTCGTCATTACGAGTGGAAAGAAACCATTCCGGATAAGCTGCAAGCGACGGTCGATCCGAATGATAGTTTTCTGATTGAGCGCTTTTCCACGGGCCCCGATGGAAAATTGCATGACCAGAACTTTCTGCTACCAGCTTCGACCTCGATTCTGGACGATTATTTCTTCATTCAGCGTGAAGTTCTGGCGTGGAAATTCCTCGCGACAGTATGCAAGCAGGAAAAGGCAGGACTCGGTTGTCCTCCGAATCAGAAAGCGCAATTCGGGACTTTGAACCCGCACGCCCGCAGTTCCCTGTTGGTCAGCATTGAGTTCACCGGGAAAGACAAGGTCACGGTCCGTGGCTCGGAACGCGATTTGAGCCGTTTTATGCTGCGTTCCGAGACGGGAGATTGGGCGATGTGGCTCGACGATAATTTTAAAATCGTTCGCCTGCTGGGCGACAACGGCATCGAAGTGGTACGTGACTAGATCCGGAGCGCCGCCCGCGATCTAGCTTAGGGCGCGTTAATTCTCCGGGGTATTAGCCGGCGCACAGAAATCAGGCACCTATGGCGCTCATTGACGGTCGCACGACCCGCGTGCTGTTTACGGTGCTCCTGTTCGCATTGGGTCTGGGTTTTCTCTACGTCGCCCGTCGCACTTTAATCGCGTTCCTATTCGCGGTGTTTTTTGCATACCTCGTGGATCCGGCGGTTTCGCGGGTTCAGCGCTGGACTAAGAGTCGCGGCGTTGCTATCGCAGTAATCTATTCGCTAATCGTTATCTTCCTCGCGACTTTCTTTTTCTTTGTCGGGCCGAACATCGGGCGCGAAACCCAAAAGCTCAGCGAATCATTGCCATCGCTTCTTGAAAAAGTCAGTAGTGGACAGATCGCGGAAGAGATCGGTGTCGAGCACCACCTGAGCGCGAATACCAGCCGGCAAATGAGCACATATCTCGCGTCTCATCGCGCGGATTTGCTACGACTGGCACAGAAAGCTGGCATCCGTGTGGCTGAGTTGGCGCAAGACTCATGGTTGCTGATACTGGTGCCAATTCTTGCCGCATTTTTTCTAAAGGATGCGCAAATTTTCAGCCAGTTGGCTCTTTCGTTTGTTCACACCAAACCGCAGCGCGAGTTTTTGCAGGGCGTCATCAGCGACATGAACCAGATGCTCGCAGATTTTATTCGCGCTCAACTGACGCTGGCCGCTCTCTCCTGGATGGCCTACACTTCCGTGCTCGGCGGCTTGCGAGTGCCGTACGCGTTAATGCTGGGCACAGCAGGTGGAATTCTCGAATTTATCCCTGTTGTTGGGCCGCTGATGGCGGGAGCCTTGATAATCAGCGTCGCTCTACTGACGGGCTTTTCGGGTTATTCGCATTGGCTGGGCCTAATTGTTTTCCTGATCGGCTGGCGCCTGATTCAGGATTATGTCGTCAGCCCAAGGGTATTGGGCAAGAGCATGGAATTACATCCGCTAGCGGCGATTTTTGGCGTGCTGGCAGGAGGAGAAATTGCGGGCGTCCTCGGCGTTTATCTTTCGATTCCGGTGATGGCGAGCTTACGCATCGTTTGGAGACGCTGGCGAATGTATGCGGAACGACGCCGCTTTGGCCCGCTGAACGAATACTCATTCATGAGCGAACCCGCGCCGCGCAAGTGAGGACTTCGACTACGCTGGTCGCTGAACTGATTCGTCGCCGGCTTCTTTGGCTTGCTGATCAAGGTCCCAGGAAATCAGCTTATTCAGATCGTAACTGTAGGGACCGTAAGCGCAAAACGACTTCTCATCAAATAGTCTCTTGATTCCGCAACCGAGACATACCTGGTAGGAATGCTGCTGATAGCGGACCGGCCAGCTCATTTTGCGGTGCCAACAGCCGCGCAGTACCAGAACCGCAGCCCCCGCAACCCCTGTAGCCATTAAACCGAGAGGAACCTTCCAACGCGACTTCTTTTCCTGGGCCATAAAACCTAAGAACAGCATTCTATCAGCGCATTGCTTTGGATGCTTACTAAAGAACAACACCAAGGGCGGAATTAGTACCACAGAGAGTTATTGCGATTGCGCCCAAACCGCTGTAACTTATTGGTAAGGCATATCCAGCCGCAGCTGGGACCAGTCCAGCCGACTTGACCAGGAATCTTGGCAGTCAAGAGGTGCGTTCAACTTAACAATGAGTGCAACTCCAAACAATGCTGGATCGGAATGGGGAAGTTCGCAGTTAGTGCCGTTCGCAGCTGAAGCCGAAGCCCCCGCCCGTACCGGTCAGGACGCCCTCCAGGTGCTCCTGGCATTCGCCTGCATCCACGAACAGACAGCTAAACGGCGTTCTGAGGGACTAAGCGCCGAAGCCTCCTCTGACGAGTACTTCGGGCTGGATGAAGTGCTCCGACTGGTGGCCATGCGCGCTATCTCCATCACCGGCGCAAATGGCGTGGCCATAGCTCTGGTGAAAGAAAACGCGATCATTTGCCGGGCATCGGCCGGCAAAATCGCGCCCGACCCCGGCATCCGGCTCGACCCCGATTCTGGATTTTCCGGCGCCTGCCTGCGTAATGGGCAGACTGTCCGTTGCGACGATTCGGACATCGATTCTCGAGTCAATGCCCAGGCCTGCCGAGCCCTCGGCGCGCGGTCTATGGTCGCGGTTCCGCTGACCGCCAAAGGACGGGTGGTTGGCTTGATCGAAGCGTTTTCGTCCAAGACACATGGTTTCAATGATGCGGACGTCAAGAGCCTGAATTTACTGGGGGAATTGATCCTTGCGGCAATCCATCCGGAAGAAGAAGACCGGCTGGCGCAGTTGGCAGAAAAGATCCTGCCGCAACCGCCTGCCGCAGTTTCGCAGCCGGGCGAGGTAGAGAAAATTACGATTGCTTCAGCGGCGCCGGTGCTCGATCCGCCGGGCACAGTTGTGGATCCCGCGAAGGTCACGATACCTGCAAATGCAAGCTCGATCTCAATACCGGCGCCATTCAGTGCGTCTGCCGCTCCGGTAAGCGCGCCGGTTGCTGCTCCGGCAATATCAACTCGTATTGCCGAGCCGAAATCAGCGGTTCAGACTTCATTAATAATTGAAACTGCGGAACCTGAACCGATATCGATTCCGCGACCACGCCTCAATTTTCCGGAAGAGAAACGCTCTCCAAAAAGCACTCTGCTCGCGGCGGTCTTAGTCCTGGTGGCCGTCGGACTCGGCTGGGCTTGGTTCCATCATGCGGTTCAACTTACTACCAGCGCCAGCACTTTGCCCACGCGGCAGACGGCAAGTTCGGCACAAACGGCGGAGCCGCAGCCGACGAATAAAGCTCCCCTGAAGCCTGGGGCTACACCTGAGATCACAGGCATACGCCACTGGTCATCGCCGACTTCGAGCACCGTGGTTGTCGATCTGCAGGACCAGATTCAATACGAGTCGCATACGCTCGACAATCCGCCGCGAGTTTACTTTGATTTGCAAGATACAAAGATGGCCTCCGGGCTGCTGAACCAGAGTATCTCGGTCGATGATTCATTTTTGAAGCGCGTTCGCATGGCGCAACCAAGTCCGGGCGTGACGCGCGTCGTGCTTGAGACAAAAGGCCTCTCGGAAGTATCAGTCAAACTCGATCCCAATCCTTACCGGCTTACGATCGATGTTCACAAGGTTGCGAGCGCACCCGTACCCGCGAACCTGAGCAAGCCTTCGCCATCGTTGACGATTACTCCGAAGAAGAAAACAACTCACCCGGGTTCATCAGCCGCGTCTGAATTTCGGGTGGTGCTCGACGCGGGTCATGGTGGATGGGACCTTGGCACCGTTGGTCGCAAAGGCCTTTTGGAAAAAGACCTGGTGCTCGATGTAGTGGAACGTCTGGGAAAACTCATCGAGCAGAGGCTGGGGGCTGACGTGATTTATACACGGCAGGACGATGAGTATCTGCCGCTAGAAAAACGTGCGGAAATTGCGAACCTGGCCAGCGCCAACCTATTTCTTTCGGTCCATGCTAATTACAGCGATCTGGCGACAGCCCGCGGCGTCGAAACTTATTACACAACAACATATTCATCGATCAAGGCACGTACCTTAGACAATAACCCTGCGTTGAAAAACGTGAACTGGACAGGCGTGGACATTCGCGAAAAGGTCACCAACTCGCATCGCCTTGCCGACGATATACAGCATGCGTTATATGGCGGATTGGCCGAG
>DATNAF010000109.1:0-6420 GCA_035572845.1 Terriglobales bacterium | reverse complement strand
ACGCGGTCTCCGGGCGAGGTGAGATTCGAGACCGCCGCTTCCATGGCGCCGGTACCGGAAGAGGCGAGCAGGATGACGTCATTCTTGGTGCCGATGAATTCTTTGAGTTGCGAGAGCACGCGTTGATAAATCGCGCGAAATTCGGGAGTGCGATGGTGAATGTCTGCCGCAGCCATTGCCAATTGCGCAGATGGCAGGAGCGGAGTGGGACCGGGGGTAAAAAGACGAACTTTCTTGAGCATAAACTTATTTTACGGGCTCAGGGCTGGCTTCGCATGCCTCTGGTTTGTGCTAAAGTGCTCGCCCTGTTTGCCTGATGCTCAGGATTTCTGAGGTGAGCTCATGAATGGAACCATGATGGATTACCCGCTCACGCTGACTTCGCTGCTGGAGCGCGCCGGCCATTTCTTCCCCTCAGTCGAAATCGTATCGCGCGAGCCGGACAAATCAATTCATCGCTACACGTATCGCGAATTCTATGGCCGAGCCCGAGCGTTAGCGTCCGGGCTGATGAACGCGGGGCTAGCGCGAGGTGACCGGGTAGCCACTCTCATGTGGAACCACCGGTCGCATATGGAAACGTATTTCGGAATTCCGGCAGCTGGCGGAGTGGTTCACACACTGAACCTGCGTCTGCATCCGCAGGAGTTAGCCTATATTGCCAATCACGCCGGTGATCGCTTCCTGATCGTTGATGACGTGCTCTTGCCGGTCTTCGAGTCCATTCGACAGCAGACACATTTTGAACGTGTTTTCGTGGTTTCGCATGAAAGCTGCGCTGTCGAGTCCAGTTACGAAGATTACGAGTCCCTGCTGGCGAGCCCGGCGGACACATTCACATATCCCGACCTGGATGAAAACGAAGCGGCAGCGATGTGCTACACCTCAGGAACCACAGGCAAGCCGAAGGGAGTTGTCTATTCCCATCGTGCCCTGGCGTTGCACTCGCTCTCTTTAGCGTTGCCCGACCATTTTGATATCTCGCGCAGTGATGTGGTCTTACCTGCCATGTCGATGTTTCATGCGAATGCCTGGGGGATGCCCTATGCCACTTGCATGGCCGGCTCAAAGCTGGTTTTTCCCGGGCCGAACGTCGACGCAGTCAGCCTGCTGGATCTGATCGTCAATGAGCGAGTGACGCGCACCGGCGCGGTGCCGACGGTCTGGCTGAGCGTCATTCAGGAGCTCGAGCACAATCCCGGCAGGTGGACTCTTCCGAAAAATCTGCGCATCTTCGTCGCCGGTTCGGCCGCCCCCGAATCCTTGTTCCGCCGCTTTGACAAGTTTGGCGCGACCATCGTTCAGCCCTGGGGCATGACCGAAACTACTCCCATTGCCACCGTGAGCACGCTAAAGCCGCAGATGTCGCAGTGGCCCGACGACCAGAAGTATCAGGTCCGCGCCAAGCAAGGCTTACCCGCGCCATTCATCGAATTGAGAGCAGTTGCAGAGAGCGGGCCAGTTCCCTGGGATGGCAGCACGTTGGGCGAGCTGCAGGTGAAGGGTCCGTGGGTCACCGGGAGGTATTACAAGATGCCGGAAGAGACCTCGCGCTGGACTCCGGATGGCTGGTTCTGTACCGGCGACATCGTGAATATCGATGGCGAGGGATACATCAAGATCATGGATCGAGAGAAGGACTTGATCAAATCCGGCGGCGAGTGGATCAGCTCAGTCGATCTGGAGAACGCCATCGTCGCGCATCAGGCGGTGCAGGAAGCCGCAGTGATCGCCATCCATCATCCCAAATGGCAGGAGCGCCCGCTGGCCCTGGTGGTGCTCTGCGAAGGCTACTCCGTAACTGCGCAAGAGCTGCGCGCGCTGCTGGCGCAAAAATTTGCCAAATGGCAATTGCCTGATGATTTTGTCTTCGTGAAAGAACTGCCTCACACCTCGACGGGAAAATTGCTGAAAGTGGAGATGCGCAAGCAATACGCCGACTGGTACGGGAATGCCGGTAACGCGCAGACATCCACCGGAAGCTGACGTTCTTCGAACCCGTTTTATTCGCCATATCTTCGCCTTTGTGCTAGGCTCTTTCGCACTATGAAAATCAGCGAGATGCTTCTTCCCGAGTATGATCTGGAAGTCGTTCACACCCGCAAACTCCTCCAACGCGTGCCGCAGGACAAATTCACTTGGAAGCCGCATGAAAAATCGATGACGCTTGGACAGCTGGCCGGGCACGTTGCCGAACTACCGACCTTCCTAAGCGTTATTATCCGCACTGAGAAGTTGGAACTCAGTAATACAGACCTGCGTCCGTTTCAGCCGGCGAGCACAGCCGAGTTGGTCGAGGTCTTCAACAAGAACGCCGTGGATACGCGGCCGACGATCGCTGAGGTAAGTGATTCCGATTTGGGCAACGAGTGGCAGCTAACGTTTCAGGGGGCTTCTGTCTATGGAGGGCGCAAGTCTCTGCTGCTATTGAATACGCTCGGCCACATGATCCATCATCGCGGGCAACTGACGGTCTATCTTCGACTGGTTGGAGTCGCGTTTCCCGGAATGTACGGCCCATCGGCGGACGAGATGGGGATCTTCGAAGGCGGGCACCCGCGACAAGCAGACAGCTAACATACGAACGCCTTCAAATAGGCCCCAGAGCATTGTCAAACCGTATGGCACAGCCGCACTCGGCTGGAGCGACGAATGAAGAGCTCCAGCCCGAGCGCAACAGTGGTACACGCGCTAAACGGTTCCCGCCTTTAGATGCTGTCCTTTTCTCCGTGCATCTGCACGTAGACGAGCGCGATACTGGAACCGCTGCCTTCCTGCTTGATGGCAACGATATGCTGCTTATCGCGGGTGCCGGCCTTCAGCTCCGTGGTGTTCTTGTCATGGATATCGATGTTGCCGAAATGGTCTCCGTGTGACTTGCCTTTATCTTCGCAAGTGATTGCCTGGCTGTCCTTGTCTGTTCTCTCCTGGTCCTTATCCATGCCAACGTAGGTATCGCCCCGGCATTCCAGCACCTTGCCGTATTTCTGCGCCATGTCTTTCTTGTACCAATCGAGGACCTTGTCGGGAGCATCCTGGCTTTCATAGTTCAGCGCGATCACTTTGAGGTCGCCCCAGGGACTGGTGATGTTGACGTTGGCCTTGTCGTCATCGCCATCATGCTTTTTTTCGGTCAGGCGCGCGCCGGGATAGACGTTGAGCCCAGTTTCCTCGGGCTTCACCTGATCGGTGTGCACGCTGATGGAAGCAAAGGGCGTCTTCACCTCGACATTGTCTGGGTTCTTTCCATCTTTGCTGACCTGCACACAGGCGGTCGAGAGCAGCACCGCAATGGCCAGCAAAGCCGGCAGAAAGATATTCTTGGTCGGAATCTTCATTTTGTTACTCCTGTACAACGGCGAATCAAATACAACAGCTCTACCGCTATAGTGGATTCGCAGCGGATCGATCCCTGGGATCCGTGATGACCCTTGGAATCCGTGGTAAAGCCTTCGTTTTTTCGGCCGCCTGCAGCTCGCCCGGTTTCATTTCGAGCCCGAAGCCGCGCTCTGCGATTCCCGGCAAACTCACCGGCAGCCGACCCTTCGTTTGCATCTCGCCAAATAGGACCTTTACCGCGCTGCGGTCCGAGGTCGGCGCGTTGGAATAGGTGCAAATATATGTCTGCACTGCGGGGAAGCTCATTGCCAGATACGGGTTGCCCATCGCAATCACCACTGTTTTGGTCGCGGCAGCGTCGAGAAGTTGCTGCATCAGCGTTCCCGTCGCATCGTTCAGGCCGACTGTATTCGTGAGCTGGCCATTCACCATCGTCTGTTTGGCTGCCGTAGGTACTACATAGGCCGCGACTACCACCTTTTGTGCCTGGCGGGCGGCATCGACAATCTCAGGAGCCATTGGCCCGGCGGTCCTGCTGTCGACAAAGAAGATTCGCGCACCGTGAACTCGCTTCCGCATCTCCAACTCAAAGACGCGCCCGTATTCTCCGCGCACATCATCAGTAATAACCACGGCAACGATACTCGCAGCCGTTCCTGGCGAAACAGTTCCTGGCGATAGATACGAAGGCGGGCCTTGCGCGGTTCCAGGACTTTTCGGAAATGGGAGCGCCTGCCCGTTGTCGCGCACCAGCGTAGTAGCGGCATCTGCGACTTGCTGCGCAAAGTCGAGGCTCTCAGGACGGCTGACGATGTGGGGAATCTGCTCCATGTCCACCAATCGCGCCTTATTCAATCCCAATGAGGCCTTCGCTCGCAGGACCTTCAACACTGAAGCATCAATCTGGGCCTTCGAGATTTCGCCGTCCTTTGCCGCCTGCAGCAGTCCATTGAAGGCGCCATCCAGGTCCGACGGCAGCAGCACCATATCATTCCCTGCCTTTACCGCATCGACCGCCGCGCGCCCTGAGGGGTTGGGACCATTCTCAGGGTACAGACGCGTCAATCCATGCATCTCCAGCGCATCGGTCACGATGAGTCCCTGGAAATGGAACTGGTCTTTGAGCAGGTCGGTCACCACTTTGTGCGAGGTAGTGGCGACCTTGTTGGGGTCGGGTTCCAAAGCGGGAATGGTGACGTGGGCCACCATGATGGAATCCACGCCTGCCTTCACTGCTTCCTCAAACGGCGGCAACTCGACTGAATCGATACGCTGCAGATTGCCGGGCACGGTGGCCACTCCGAGATGCGAATCTGTCGCCGTGTCTCCATGTCCCGGAAAATGTTTGGCGGTGCTGAGCATGCCGTACTCGCGAGAGCCTTTCACGTACGCGGCAACCATCTCCCCGACCTCAACCGGATCTTCGCCAAAAGAACGCGTGTTGATGATAGGATTCGCCGGGTTGATATTCACATCCGCATCAGGAAAGTAATTCCAATGCACCCCGATCGCCCGCGACTCCTGCGCGGTAATCGCGGCAAATTTTTCCTCCAACTCAGGATTGAATGTCGCTCCAAACGCCATAGCATGAGGAAACGCGGGAGTCTCGTTTAATCGCATGGAGAGGCCGCGCTCGAAATCGGCCGCGACCAGCAGGGGCAGCTTCGACTCCTTCTGCAGCATGTTCGTCACCGCCGCCGCTTCGTACGGCAGGTCCTTGATCAGCAGACCGTCGGAAACGCGAACGGTTAACAGAACCGAGCCCAGGTGATATTTTTTGACCTCGTCGCGTATGTGTTTGTATTCATCGCTGTCCACGTTGAGAAAGTCGGCAAAGGCTCGCACCTGAATCATCTGCCCGATTTTCTCCTCGAGTGAGAGCTTCTTGAGCGTCTTCTCTGCCCACTTATTCCCCTCGGAAGTGAGTTGGACCGGGCCAGGCTTGACGAATTTTTCCTGTTTCGCGAAGGCGGAACAGGAGAAAAGTAGCACCACCGGAAGAAATAAATATCTAACGGAAAATAAACGCATGGATGCAAGATAACAGAGACGCAGCACGTCGCAAGAAACAGCGTCGGCATGGTCGTCCAAACACCTGGATGGAGGCACATGAATTTTGGGAAATGTGTTCTGGTTTTGACTCTTCTCTCTGCTGTTCCTCAATTTTGTGTCGCAACCAGCAGCAAACATGAGCTTGAGTCCAAATTGGGCAATAAGCTCGTCTTTATTCGCGGCTTCTATATCGAAGACCAAGTTGCGTTCAACGGCAAAGGGGATGTGGTGGGGCAAGCAACCCCTGGTGCATGGACACTCAGCTTGATGAAGATCAAAAAAATCAAGGTTGGCAAAGATGAGCTTCGCTTCGAAGGTTTGCGGGGATTCTCAGTTTTTAACCATAAAACCGGAAAGTTTGAGGATGCTTTTTACAAAAATCCGGAGAAAGTCAGAATTGCTGTCGCTGTCGATGCAGCATCGCTCTCCGCGGCGAACCTTGAAGAACTTGTGAATCGCGTTCTCCCGATGAAGCTTACGGCAGGCGATGTACCCGAATACTGGAGAGATTTCTTTTTGGGCAAAGCTACATTAGAACCAAGCGTAGGACCAGGCGAGATCGTGCCTGGAGAACTGTCCGAAGGCTCACCGATTTACCGAGCAGGGCAGGCCGGGGATGTGGCGCCTCCAAAGGTTGTGCGGAAAAGCGAACCTGCATATACAGATGAGGCGCGGAGTTTCAAGTTGCAAGGCACGATACAGGTACGCCTGATTGTGAACAAGGATGGCAGCCCGGAAAACATTCAAATTGTAAAGCCACTTGGCTTGGGATTGGACGATGAAGCGGTGCGAGCGATCCAGAAATGGCGGTTTAAGCCAGGATCGCTCAAAGGAGTGCCTGTCGCAACCCTCATTGATGTGGAAGTGGATTTTCGCCTTTACTGAATTCGCCATCTCCGCTAAATCGCGAGATCCGGGTTAGACTGAGTCACCTTGCAGAACAGCGCGCACATTCTCACCGATCCTCCGCCGCCTGCGGACGCGCGGCTGCGCTACGGCAGCGATCCTAATCAATTTGGCGATTTGCGC
>DATNAF010000108.1:0-7746 GCA_035572845.1 Terriglobales bacterium | reverse complement strand
AAGCGCTGCTAGCACCCGTATTGTCATTGGACCTCGACAGCCATCATCCTTAAAAGATTGGAAGCCCGGTTCCGGGAAGAGGTTTCTGCTAAAGCGCGATCATCACGTCATCACCCTCGATTTTGAGGGCGTACACCGGGACTTTCGCGCTGCGATCGTGAATGGCCTCTCCGGTGCGCGGGTCAAAGGCCCAGCCATGCCAGGGACAAACCAGCTTGTCGCCCTCGATCGTGCCCTGTCCCAGCGGCCCACCGCGATGCAGGCAGACATTGTCCATAGCCGAGATCGTGCCGTGGACATTGGCCACACAAATCACATGCCCACCAACGCTGATTTCCGTGGCCTGCCCCAACGGCGGTAAATCCGCCGCAGAACAAAGCCGAACAAACTCCGCCATGCGCGCTCCCGTACAGAAGAATCAAGTCTAGGAACCGCTTTGTGGGGTGTCAAACTTGGAGCGCCGATCTGTCGCTGATTTAACTCTGTCTCGGCAGCGACACAACGGTAACGCGCGCTATCTGTGTACGCATGCGCACGATATACACACTCTCCCGTCAAACTTGGAGTGGGGGATGTGTGTATGTCGTGCCGATGCGTACACAGCTGTGCGTGTTCGTGCGCTTGTGCGCGTTGCGTAGAATGTCTTCCGTCCTAGACGTGCTCTGATGATGGATCATTGCGAAGACGCGCTCGCACGCTGGCTGAATGTAAGATTCCGACACCGACACTCCATCATTAGAACGCATTAAACACGTGCAAAATAAAACCTTGATGATGCAGAAAGCATGCCTTGGTAGTGTTCGCCCGACCTACACACAAACGGTTCGCCACCCGTCCAAAAGATTGCCGTCGTAAAAAATAAAACCTGCGACGGACGGTAGGTCCGACGCAGGCTGAGGAGGTCACCCTCTCAATCAACTTTTAAAAAACTGCCGAGCAGAAGCCTTTGACGAGTGTGTTGCCGGCAGAGGTACTGAAGATACTGAGTATGTTGTCGTAGTTGTTGAGGGCGAGAATCTTGGTATCCAAGGAGCCTGGAGGATCAATCGTGCTGAAGCGGCCGCCGTCCAGTGCGAAGCCGTGCTCTTTCAGGTTGGAATCGATATATGTTCCTACAATATCCCCGCGATCACTGATTTTCTCCGGTCTGAGCGCACCGCCGCTGGGTGTCCTGAGGTTCGTAAACACGCCGGCTTTCCACATGAATCCATGGTCCACGTCACCTTCTTCGGTGAGGTGATAGAAGCCCACAATTACGCCGGAGTTATTGATGCTGGTCGGGAAGGTTCCGCCGGCGGCGCCAGAGAAGCTGAGAATGGTGAGTTTCCCATTGTGCAGCAGGAACCCGAAGTCGGACCCGTTTCCGTTGAACTGACCGGCAATATCGCCGAGTTCATTGACGCCCGTCGCGATGGCCGGAGCATCGGGAAAGCCGGGGATGGTTACCTGGCGGAAGACGCCATTTTGCAGTTTGAAGGCGCGCTGCCCGTTTCCCGTTGTGGTATCGAAGGAGCCGACGATCACGCCGGACTTAGTGAGGTCCATCGGCACCGTATCCCGCGCTCCCGGGAAGTTGAAGCTGGTGAATTTGCCTCCGCTCTGAAAAAATCCTTTGATCCTGAAGTTCGCTCCGGAACCAGTTCCCAGCAAACCCGCAACGGCGCCGTTGTCATTGAGGTCGGTTGGAGTGGGCTTCGTTCCCGCGGGCGCGTTGATGGTGAACTTCTGGAAACCGCATTTTGCGCTTGTGCTTCCGTCTTGAGCAGACGCGTTGAAGGTGAAGGCCAAAATACCGCAAATGGCCAGCATGGAACAGGTGGTTTTTCCGCGAAGTGGCATAAAGGGTGACTCTCCTGTGATTTGGACTCGCGGGGAACTCACGATCAGATGAACCGCTGCTGGAAGGGGTGGGCTGCCAGTCCGCTTTGTCCCCGGATATTGCAACTGGCGAAATAGCTTCTTCGGCTTTATCCCCGCGCGGTGCTCTCCGCCTGAGATCTGTCTTGTAAGCACGACAAACGGGCCTGATAATAAGGGGACGGCCTGAGGCGGTTCCCCTTTGATTCCTAACGCGCCGTTCCACGATCGATTCAGGCGCGTTCAACACGTTCAGATCAGGGCTAGCGTTCAGCTCAAATCAGCATGCGCGTAAGCCGTTCAGCGGCGCGGGGGCTCAGCGGGGCGCGAGCGGGCGCACAGCGCGCGAAGACGATGACATGATGGTGGCGCTGATCAAACTGATCTGGGGATCGAATGTAGCGTCCGTGAAAGTTGCATGCCGCCACGGGACAATTTCATCTCGAAATGTGATTTACGAATGTTTCGTACAGGCCCGCCTGGGGATCTGCAATAGAATGACAATTCGACTCCTGTCACGGCAGTTTCTCGCCATAGTGTGTTTGCTATCGAGCGCAGGAATTTGCGCCCCTACTCTCGACCGGCTTTGTGAATCTAAGGTGGACATCCCTTGGGCGGTTTTCTCAAAAACAGGTCAGGGCTGGCGGGTCGATAAGTTGCAGCAACCGGTACCTCGAATTTTTGGAGGGCTGGCTGTTGGAGATCTTATCCAGAGAGTCGGAAAAAACGATCTCACGCATGCGGATGCAATCTCAGCATCCCGCATCCTGGCTTCTCCAGCACTGGAGGTGCTCGGGGCGCGGACCCTGGTCCAACGTCATAGCCGAAAGTTTACCCTCACGGGGCAATCCACGATTCCGGCTGGGCTACCCACTATTTTTGTTACTCAAGGAAGCGATGGGTTTCCCGTGCTGCAGGTTGGCAACGCTAACGAACAAGCTGGATTGCCGAAACAGGGAGACACGCTCCTCGAAGTAAATGGAGATACACTCGCGCCGCTGCAGCACTTGGACTTACAGGAGCAGGCCGATTTTCCCGCTCCCGTAACAATCACCTTTCAACATTCAGGTCGTCGCCTAAAACGAAAATTCGAAACCAAGGTGCGTCTTTTGATGTTTCCGCGCAACACATTGCCCGATCAGGAGCCTGGAATCGTATCGCCAGGCGCCTTGCCAGTTTTGGAGGCATTGGGTGGCCGGCATTTCAGCCTCAGACGCAAATGGACTCTGTTGCACTTCTGGGCCACTTGGTGCGCACCGTGCATTGCTGAAATGCCAAAGCTTCAACAGTTGGCTGCGTCAGAGCCCGAACTGATGATCGTGATGCCAATCTTCTCAGATAAAGAAGATGCAGTTCGGGCATTTCTTAGCCAACACCCGATGGCTCTGCCCGTAGTGGCAGAAAGCTCCGCTCTCAACCGGCAGTTCGCCGTAACGGGGGTACCTCACGATGTGTTGCTCGCGCCAGATGGCTCAGCAAACTTGGTTGATATTGGCGCGGTGAACGATTGGACCGAACTGATTTCACAAGTTTATGGCAGGTGTAGCAAGTGATCCGCAAAATACTCAAGCGTTCGAATCCAGCTCAGCTCAAGACATTCAGCTAAGCAGCGGCCGAGCGGGCGCAGGGGGTCGCGCTGTGACCCCCTGCTTCCCTACTCCCGTCAAACTTGGAGCCGCAATCCAGGCTGGGCAAGCAAAACTCAACGATGTTACATTCTCCTCGTGCCCATCAGCGACACTTCGCCTGAAGCAGCAGAAGTGCAGCTTCGTCTTCTACGCGAGATGAGCGGAGAACAGCGGCTGCGACTGGCTTTTGAGTTAAGCGATCTCGCACAGAAAATGACGAAGGCTGGCATTCGACAAGATCATCCGGAGTGGAGCGAAGGCGAGGTCAACCGCGAGTGGCTGCGCCGGTGCTTCTTTCCCAAACCACTGCCGCCCGGCTTGTAATGAGCTTTGCGCAGACAGTGCTGCGAGTCGCCTCGGCAATTGAAGATTCGCAGATCCCATACATGTTCACCGGCTCTTTCGCGAGCACATTCCTCTGCTTGCGAAACGCGAATTCTACGTAGATCGCATCGGGGCTGCCCAGGCGCTCAAGCATGTACACCGCGCTCGTTTGAGGGAAGGGCACGGATTTATCCGCGCCGACGAGAGGCGATGGGTCATCCCTGTGTATCTTCAGCGGCTTCAGCCGCGGCTGAAGCCGCTGAAAACCGGAAGCTAAAATTGGACTGACGGCTTTCCGGCACGCATGAATGCGTGCCCTTCCCTGGAAATTTACAGCAACGATGAAAAATGCCTAACGTACTCGGGCATACTGACGGTCGCATTTGCCCCGCTCACGCTGCCACAGGTTCAAGCAGGAAATCTGTCCAAATACTGGACAGCATTTAGAAAAGCAAACACAACGCGATGATCCGCACGCAAACGAAGTGCGGCTTAGCTCTCAAGGAACATATGTTTTCGCTCAAAGCTCCGGGTTGGCAATTCACTTGCATTACAAACACATCGCATGCTCCCCACTGCATGTTCGCTGTCAGCCATTACGGCTGCATTTGGCAGCTTCCAAATTCGAGGGGAAAAATGAACACTTGCGACCTTAATGCAGTGGTTATATCTGGTGATCCGGTTGTTGTCGCCTCGTTGTCGTCGTGTCTGGAAAAATTCGGGATCAGCGCAGCCGTTTGCCAGGAAACCTCGGCAGCAATGCAGATATTGCGCAATCAAAAAACAGATGCCTTTCTCGTCGATCGGGAGTGCGATCCGGAATTCTCGGTGTTAAAGGCGATGCGAAATTCAACCTCGAGCCGATCTGCCGTGGCCTTCGCGATTATCTCGGAGATGTCGTCGGCGAATGGAGCGTTTCGCGCTGCGGACTTTGTAATGGATAAGCCGCTCGCCTCCAAACGCGTGAACCGAACCATGCAGGCGGCATTCGGGATCATGCTAAAAGAGCGCATGCGGTACTCCCGGCATTCTCTGCGCACGCCGGCGACTCTCGTGGACGCAAATGCTCGACAATTCCCAGCCCAGACCACAAATATCAGCCAGACAGGTATTGCTCTGGAATGCGTGGTTCCCGTAACTCCTGGCGAAGTGCTTCAGATCGAATTCGCTCTGCCCGGCGACGACCAGAAGCTGAACTGCAAGGCTCAAGTCATTTGGGCCGCAGACAATAAAACCGGGCTAACCTTCAAAGAGATGAAGTCAGGCGCGAGAAATCGCCTGAACGAATGGATTGAGAGCCAATTCCTTCATAGCTTGCGTCATACAATGCCGCTAATCTCAGATCGGTCTCATGCACCGGCATGGACAAGCTCACCCGAACGGCGCGACAAGGCGTCATCGCCGCAGGCGACGTCTTTGTAAACTGCGCAGTAAGAAGGTCCCACGCGAGCCCTCGCGTGGCATTCTTGAGGACCTCTGGTTTTTGACGACCAACCCTCTCCGGGTACGAAGAAAATCGGGGCTGCCAATATCTGGAGCCGACGATCGGACTTGAACCGATGACCTGTCGATTACGAATCGACTGCTCTACCAACTGAGCTACGTCGGCTTCCTTTTGGTTTCTTCAGTTTAGCAAAAGAGTGGTCGAACGCTACTGAACACCCACTACACAACGTCTTACTGCAGAGCGACTGCTGGTTCAAGTCGCTGCATTAGCTGCGCGATGCACCGCCACATTTTTTCTGCCCTGTGAGTGGTGCAGTCTCACATTCGAGCTACTCTGGTCACGATTGTGACCAACCCTCTAAGCGCCATGGCGCATCTTGTCGTCTGTCCCCTGGCTCCAGCATCGCCATGCATTACCTGCCCACCCTTCGTCTGTTCTTTGATGGGGTTTCTAACGATTACCGCCTGCGGGAAGATTGTGTCGAATTCCGGACCGGGGATGGCGAGTGGCGAATGCTCGATGAATCGGACATCAAGCTTCACTACCGATTCAACACAGAAGTTGCACGCTGGCTAAGCCGCCATTCGCTCGAGGGTAGTCGTTACCGCAAAATCGAGTTGCACAGGCCGAGTGCCGCAGCGTAAATTCCCGCAGCAAACGAATTCCGCATCCAAGAAAATGGATAAACCCAAGCGCCACACTTGGGGCCCAAATGCCGCAACGTGAAAACACGATTCTGCTTGCTTCTCGCGACCCTAGCCTGACAGATGTTCGGAAGAGGGTTCTTGAAGATGCAGGGTTCGCGGTCATTCTTGCTACTGACGGAGACGCCGTACACCTGGCGTGTAGCCGTGAACGCGTACGGCTGATTGTGCTCGGCCAATCTTTGTTACCATCCGACAAACGTCGAATCTGGGTTGCGGCGAAAGCGAATCGCAACGTACCGATTTTGGAACTCTATCGTGGCGGAAGGCCAGAATTATTAGACCAGAATGTGTTTACCCACCAAACGCAGAAGATGGATGATTTTCTGAATTCAGTTCGGAACGTTTTGCACACGCACGAAGCACAGTAGAGCACGGCCAGTGCACTCACCCGTACCCTCCTACTACCGGAGCGGCTTTGCGCCTTGGCTTTTGGTTTGTGCCCATGCTTTCCTGTTCGTTTCTTGTTAATTTCAAAGAAGCTACTAGCTGCTCGCTCCTAGCCGCTAGCAAATCAAAGACTTAGGCCGAAAAATCTGCGTTTCCTGTTCCTTTCCTGTTCGTTTCCTCAGCTCGAAGCGAAATTTGCGAATTTTGGGCAGAATTAGAAGGTTCGCAGACGACATGCACTCATTTTCCTGTATTTTTCGCCTGTTCTCAGGAAAAGGTTGGGAAGGAAGGCACGGCCCGCTACCGCAGGCCGTTCTGCTTTTTGGGGCTTGATCCGCAACGGCGCGGCCCGCTACCTGCACCCCAACGACCGCAACACCGGCGTTTCGCTGGGGACCCCGCCGCAGGCCGTTCTGTTGTCGTATCCGATTTCCTTTATCGTTCATCCTTTGGCGCCTGCTTTGCGAATGTAGATGTTGCCATTGAAGTTGCGGAACTGGATCTCCTGGCCGCCGCCGTTGATGGTGCCGTGCACGGTCTTATCAATCTTCACGTGATAGCTGCCGCCGCTGTTGCGAGTGTCTTCCTTGATCTGTTCCGGGGCGCGCGCTTGCAGGGCCACATCGAAGTCGCTGAGCACCTCGCCATGGTCGGAGCTGATCACCAGATTGGCTTTCAGGTCGGGCGGGAAGGTCACATCGATGTCGCCATTGAGGGAGCTGAAGGCCATCGGTTTGCTCGGATTGATGCGATTGAGAGTGACCAGCACTTTCCCATTGAGGGCATGCGCGACCACAGTTCCGGAAACGCCCTTGAGCGTGACTGAGCCGTTGACGTCATTGACGTCGAGTTCGCCATCGACGTTGCTGACATTGATGTCGCCATCGTTGACGGTGTGCAGGCTCAGCGAAGTTCGCGTAGGCACGGTAATGGTGAGGTCGACGGTGCGCTGAGTGGAATCGGCGCCGATATCGACCTTGTTGTTTTCTTCTTCCACCTGCAGGCCGGTGGTGTTTACCGGAATGCGATGCATCCCGCCCTCGCTGCCCTCGTGTTCGGTATCGCGAACGCGGGCCTCGACCACGATGTTGTTGGCCGTGCCGCCCTTCACGGTGATGCTTCCCTGCAACAGGTGGGCCTTCACAAAGGCCGGGCGAGCGGGATCGCTCAGCGGCACGACTACGCGGTCGCCATTGCCAACGGTTTCCGCGCCCCAGGCCAACGGAACCGCCACGATTGCGGAAAGGATGACGACTGCACGAAACAGATGTAGGTGTTTATTGATTGCGTTCACGGATGTGTATGTCTCCATTCAAAGTTTCAATCTTGATTTCTGGTCCGCCGGCGGCGACGCGGCCTCCGCTGTAGCGGTCTGCACGAAACACGAATTTCCCAT
>DATNAF010000107.1:0-11210 GCA_035572845.1 Terriglobales bacterium | reverse complement strand
TCAGGAAGCCAGCACTACAGCTTTTGCGGAGCCATTCAAGCCGGTGCTTGATCATTTAGCCGCACTGACTCGTGAACCTCTGCCGAATTGGCGTTTTCACGACGACGTTGCCCATCCGGAAGACCCTTCACTGGACGACGCGAACTGGCCTGTGATGACCGCCAACGAATCACGGGACGATAATGCGCCAAACCACTGGAAGGGCGTTCGCGTTTTTCGCCGCTGGATAACGATTCCCGAGAAAATTAACGGCTACTCGGTTCGCGGTGCACGCGCGCAACTCGACCTGAACTTTGGCAGCGATGCGCGCATGATGGTGACCATCTTTTCGAATGGCTCCCTCGTATCCCGCGCGAGCGATGAACAGCAACAGCCGATATTGCTGTCAGAAAATGCGCAACCTGGACAGAAATACCTCATTGCGGTGCGGATAAATGCAGAGCAGGTAGACACTGCCCTGTTCCGTAGTGATCTCATAATCGAGCCTCCGGCCAGCCGTCCCGATCCGTCGTTAATAAGAGAGCAGATTCTTTCGGCGATTCCACTCATTGCTGCCTACGCCAATGGCAAAGAGCAGCGAGAGCAGCAACTGACCGCGGCGGTTAGCGCGATCAATTTCTCACCGCTCGATCACGGCGACCAGAGCGGCTTCGATAACTCATTGCGTTCCGCGCAGGAAAAGTTAGAAGCGCTGAAACCCTGGATGCAACAGTTCACAATTCGCGCGGTTGGCAACTCGCATATTGATATGGCGTGGTTATGGCCGTGGACCGAGACTGTGGAAGTGGTTCGAAATACTTTTCGCAGTGTTCTGGATCTAATGCGCGAATATCCCGATTTCAAATTCACTATGTCATCGGCGCGCACTTACCAGTGGATGGAAGAAAAGTATCCCGATCTGTTTGCAGAAATTCAGCAGCGGGTCAAAGAAGGCCGTTGGGAGATTGTCGGCGGAATGTGGGTCGAACCTGATCTCAATATGCCGGCTGGCGAATCTTTGGTCCGGCAGATTCTGGTGGGCAAACGTTACTTCCAGGAAAAGTTCGGAGTCGACACACGGATTGGCTGGAATCCCGACTCTTTTGGTTACAGTTGGCAGCTGCCGCAGATTTATAAAAAGTCAGGCATGGATTATTTCGTCACCCAGAAGCTGCTGTGGGCGCACGAATTCACCACTTTCCCCTATAAGTTATTTTGGTGGGAAGCCCCTGATGGCAGCAGGCTGCTGACTTATTTTCCGCACGATTATGCGGGCGGCATCGACGCCGAGTCGCTGGCCAAAGACCTTTCCGTGTGGATGCCATCCATCTATGGCCCCCAACTGCACGACACGCCCGAGATGATGCACCTTTACGGCGTTGGCGATCACGGCGGCGGCCCCACGCGCACGATGCTCGACAACGCGGACCGCCTGATGTCGCTGAATATAGTTTTTCCTAAGCTCGAGTTCAGCACTGCGACGGGTTTCTTTGCCGATCTTGAAAAGAAATTGCCGGAGATGAATGTGCCCTCGTGGAAGGGCGAACTCTACTTTCAATATCATCGCGGAGTTTTCACAACCCAGGCGGAGACTAAGCGACGCATTCGGCGCAGCGAAGAGTCGATGTTGAATGCTGAGAAGTTCTCGTCGCTGGCGCTGTTGTATGGCCGTCCCTATCCGCATGATGAATTTCAACTGGCGTGGAAGGACCTGCTCTTCGACCACTTTCACGACATCATGCCAGGCTCAGGCATTGCGGTGAATTATCTCGATGCTAAGAGGAACCTGGAAAACGTACAGCGCATGAGCGCCGAAATGAGCCATGGCGCTCTTTCAGAAATTTCGGCGCACATCAACACACAAGGTGATGGCATTCCGGTCGTGGTTTACAACTCATTATCGTGGCCGCGGACTGACGTGGTGGAGATTGAAGCGCAACTTTCTGCACCTGCGCAGCAGGTCGAGGTAGTAGATTCCGCTGGCCATAGGGCAATGTCTCAACTATTGAAGCTCGATCCTGAGACTCATCGCGTTCGGTTATTGTTATTGGCGAGTATTCCTTCTCTGGGGTACAAAACGTACTTCGTTCGTGCTGCATCGGGTAAAGCTACCGCTGGTCAGGAACTCCAGGCTTCGTCAGACTCGCTGGAAAACGAATTTATCCGGCTCAAAATCGATCCTGCGTCGGGTTGCCTGACGAGCCTCTTCGACAAACGAAGCCAAACGGAAGCGCTGGCACCGGCGGAAACCAACACCGGAGGCCCCAAGGACCGCGTTTGCGGAAATCTGTTGCAGACATTCGTTGATAAGCCGAAGCAGTGGGACGCCTGGAACATCGATGCAGATTTCGAAAAACAGCACTGGGACCTCGATCACGCCGACGAAGTGAAGCTTATCGAGAGCGGCCCGTTACGGGCAGTCATTCGTGTAAAAAACCACTTTCAGAATTCAACGTTCATTCGTGACATCACGATGTACGCCGGAGTGCCGCGCGTGGACGTCAAAACCCATGTTGATTGGAACGAAAAACATATTTTGTTAAAGGTGGCGTTTCCGGTGAGCGCTCACAATGACAAGGCCACATTTGAGATTCCGTTCGGCTCAGTTCAGCGTCCCACAACCCGAAACACTCCGGCGGAAAAGGCACAGTTCGAAGTGCCGGCTGAACGCTGGGCAGATATTTCAGATGGCAAACACGGATTCAGCTTGCTGAACGATTGCAAATATGGATACGACGCAAAAGGAAATGTTCTGCGGCTGTCATTGCTGCGATCGCCCGAATGGCCTGATCCGCACGCCGACGAAGGCCAGCACGACTTCACCTATTCTCTCTTTCCGCATGGGGGAAATTGGCAGCAGGCGCAAACTATTCGCCGGGGGTACGAACTGAATTACAAGCTGGTACCCTTCACTGCGGAAAAGCACGAGGGTGACTTATCGACCGAACACTCTTTTTTCCAGGTGCAGCCGGATAACGTAATTATCACGGCGATAAAAAAAGCCGAAGATGATGACTCGCTGATCGTTCGCTTTTACGAATGGTCGGGCAAGACGACAGACGTAAAGCTGCAGGTTCCTCCCGGCGCGCAACAGGCTTCTGACGCCGATCTCATGGAGAAAGCTTCAGCAAGCCTGCCGCTCGAAAACGGAGTCGTGACTGTGCATACCGGACCGTTCGAGATCAAAACCGTGCGACTCCGATTCGCGTCGCAACCAGGATCGACGCGCCTGCAACCTTAAGTGTGCCGTCGCCCCTCTCATCCTGAGGAGCTAATGCTTTTCCTTATCAGCAACTCCGGTTCGGAAGCTGTTGGTCATAAGCCTTGAGGACCTCTCGGGATAACCCCCTTTCGGCAGAATTCCTGATGCTTCCGCCCCCGAATTTCTGGGATGTAAAGGTTCGATTTTCTTGAACTTATGGCTTCGCCTTTGCGCTGTTCTGCATCTTAGCTTTTCAAAGCTGGGCAGACTTCCTGGAAACCAGAGGACGATTTATCCGCATGCAACGGCTGCTGGTGCTCACGTTTCTTGTCGTATTCGCGGCTGCAGGTTGTTTTTCACAAACATCCGATCCTTATTCGTTAAGCACATCGCCTCAAAGTACGGATACCGACTGCTCTGATCCATCCCTGGCTGGCACCGATCAATGCAACCCCCAATCGCCAAGCACCAGTGGCAGTCAGTCACATGACAATCCGTCCACTCCCGTGACCGCTCCAGTTTTAGCCAATCCTCCGGGCGGCAATCCAGATCAATACACTCCAGCTGAGCGTCCGCAGAACCCGTCGCAGTCACACCGGCAAATTACCCTCCAACCGCAAACTGAATTCGAGCAATTGGTCGCAGACTCTATCGGTCGACCTTTACCGCTGTTTGGCCAGTCATTATTCCTGCAACCACCGAGCACGTTTTCACCAATCGATTGGATGCAGGTTCCAAGCGATTACATCATTGGCCCTGGTGACGAATTGGAAATCAATATTTGGGGACAGATTACCGCAAATTTGCGCGTCATCGTGGACCGTTCCGGGCAGATCTATGTGCCGCAGGTTGGGCAGATTTCGGTTGCCGGAGTTCACTATGGCGATCTGGAGCAGCACCTCAAGCACGAGGTGTCGAAAGTATTCAAGAACTTTAATCTCACGGCAAACATTGGACGGCTGCGCTCAATTCAGATCATCGTCGTCGGGAATGCACGCTACCCGGGTACATACACGATCAGTGCGCTAAGCACATTGGTTAACGCGATCTTTGCATCCGGCGGTCCCGCCCCTCAGGGGTCGTTGCGGCATATTCAGGTCAGGCGCGATGGCAATACCATCACCGATTTCGACTTTTATGATCTTCTAATCAAAGGCGACAAAACGAAGGATGTTCGTCTCGAATCCGGCGACGTTCTTTACATTCCGCACGTGGGCCCGCTGGTGGCGATCTCTGGCTCCGTAAATGTACCCGCCATCTACGAAATGAAGGATGGCTCGAGTTTGCAGAATTTGATCGATATTGCCGGCGACCTGAGCACTGTTGCTGATAGCAGTAAGATCACCGTCGATCGTCTTGTCGATCACCAGGCGCGAAAAACCTTGGAGTTTCCGTACGATCAGCAATCACGCGCCATGCCGATCCTGGACGGTGACATCGTGCGTGTGCTTTCGATCGTGCCGCGGTTCGAAGATACCGTCACATTGCGCGGCAACGTGGCTAATCCGGGTCGTTATCCGTGGAAGCCCGGGATGCGCATCACTGATCTCATTCCCAACGCTCAGGCGCTGCTAACGCGCGAGTATTGGCGCGATCGTGCGGCCATCGTCAATGGCCGCTCAACTGAATATCCTTTGCGGAAAGAAGCTGCTCAACAGCAACCTTTCGGTCCGCTACTAGAGCAGAATAATGGTCAAGCAACCCTTAATGGTGCAGGACCGCAGAACACTGCGGGCGAGCGGCCTGCGAACGCGGCTACTGGCGCGGAGAGCTATCCAAACCCCGCGAACGGCGCTGTCCCGCAGCAGCAAAATTCCGCTAACAATGGCTCGATGAATCCGAGTGATCGGCTGCGCGAGAGTCAATCATCGACATCGACCTCTGATGAAGGCGAGAGCCCCACCGCCGTCAGAAATGTCGCCGAGGATTTGCGCCGTTATGCTCCTGAGATCAATTGGGATTACGCGATCATTCAGCGGGTGAACCCGCACAATCTTTCGTCCAAACTGGTATGGATGAGCCCGCGCAAAGCAATCATTGAGCACGATGAGAAAAGCAACATCGAACTGCAGCCCGGAGATATTGTCACAATTTTTTCGCAACGCGACATCGCTGTACCGCAGACCGAACGTTCTCGTTACGTGATTATTGAAGGCGAGGTGAAACGCGCGGGCGTATACAAACTGGAGCCGAACGAAACCCTGCAGTCGGTGCTACGCCGCTCCGGCGGGCTCGTCCCCGACGCCTACGTCTATGGCTCGCGTTTTACTCGCGAGTCGGCACGGATTGCTCAACAAAAAAGTTTGGACGAACTCGCCCATGCCATGGAGGTGCAAATTCGGCAGTCGGCCATCGCGGTAGCTGCATCGACGCAATCGGGAGACCTGCCGCAGATGCAGGCAGCGCAGGAAGCAATCATTGCGCAATTGCGGAATACTCGCGCGAGCGGGCGCGTCGCACTTCCGCTCAAGCCTTCAGACAAAGACATTACCGATTTCCCGAACATGGTTTTGGAAGATGGTGACCGGCTTTCGATTCCGCATACGCCATCAACCGTGTCTGTTGTCGGGGACGTGTACAATCCCGGATCGTTCATTTTCGAGCCTCGTACCAGCACGGGCGCTTATCTCGAAATGGCCGGCAAAGGGAAGCCACAATCTGACCTGCATCACGCTTTTGTGCTACGCGCGAATGGAGTGGTGGTCGCCGCGAATAGCGTGAATGGCGTGTTCACCGGAACAAAATTTGATCGCCTGCGATTGTATCCAGGCGATCAGATCGTTGTGCCTTACAAACTTCCTACCGGGGCCTTCGTCCGTGGGCTGCGCGACTGGACCCAGATTTCTTCTCAGCTGGCGATAACTGCCGCTGCTCTTGCCGTGATCGCGCCGTGATTTATGCGGACCAGCGGTGGATTGGAAGCCATGGCATTGGCCGATTCGCCCGCAATGTGCTCCCGGCAATTCGATACAGTCCGATTTCACTTGGTGGAAATCCTGCCGCTCCGCTGGATACCTGGCGACTTTCCCGTGCGCTGAAGACGCTAACGCGCGACGATCTGTTTTTTTCTCCGGGATACAATGCTCCTTTTTTCTGCCCTTCGCCCTTCATCTTTACGATTCACGACCTAAGTCATATCTACTGTGCCGAGAATAGCAGCCCGCTCATCTGGCTTTACTATGCAACTGTTGCGAAAAGCGCATGTCATCGGGCCGCGGCCGTTCTTACCGTTTCGGAGTTTACTCGCTCGCAGATCCTTGAATGGTCTGGGATTCCGCCGGCTAAAGTTATCAACGTCAGATGCGGAGTCGAAGCTTCATATCGCCCTGACGGTGAAACGTATGGCTTTCATTTTCCGTACCTTCTATGCGTAAGTAATCGCAAGCCGCACAAAAATGAGTCTCGGCTGGTGATGGCTTTCGCGCGTGCAAAAGTTTCTGGGATGCATTTTGTGTTCACGGGCGAACCCTCGCCTGGAATCATGAGGCGCATTGAAAAGGAGCGGGTGAAGGACAGAGTCCACTTTATCGGCAGTGTTCCGGAAACAGAATTGCCCGCCCTTTACCGCGGAGCCGAAGCGCTGATCTTCCCTTCCCTTTATGAAGGCTTCGGACTGCCCGTGCTCGAAGCCATGGCCTGCGGCACTCCTGTCGTAACGGCCAATGCCACAGCCATGCCGGAAGTCGCAGCGGATGCGGCGCTACTGGTTGATCCAACTTCAGTGGAACAGATCGTACACGCAATCGAGCGAATTGTTAGTGATGAGCCACTGCGTTTGTGCCTCCGAAGAAAAGGACTGGAGCGCGCGGCTCAGTTTTCGTGGGACCAGACAAGAGACCGAGTAAAGAAGGTCATTAGCTCCTCGACGGCTGAGCGATGCTGATCGTAAGTTTGTTGCTGATATTCGGGACATGCCCCCAGGCGCCTATTTTGCAGTGGTAACTAACACTTTTCGCGGTTCGAACATTCGCTGCACGGACAAACAAAACCATGAAAACAAATAAACACCCGCGAGAACATAAATTCCGGAGAATCCTGCGGAAACCGCGAAGGCGCCAGCAATTCCTAGCAGCATGGTGGAAGCAAACGCCTTCATCATGGAAGGCGGGGACGATGCCAATGCGCGCTTCACGTCAATATCAACCCGTCGCACTACTATTCCGAGCAGCAGGCCCACTGCTATCACGCCAATCAAACCAAAATTAAAGAAACCTTCACCGAACGCACCGGGCCGGATTCCGGGATGCACCTCAGGATCAAAACCAACCGTCGATGCAGTCGCCACTCCCAATCCCCAGGTGTCACGGAAGTGGGACGCAAACCGGGGAATGAAGGCCAGCAGCGCCGCAATATAAGTTTTCCCTCCCCAATAGATATGGTCCCACGCGGAATAGACCCAGGCAAAGTCACGTAAATCGGAAAAATTGTTTCCATAAAATAAAAGGAAAGCCAAAGACCCAAGCAAACCGGTGACGGAGTATTCACCGGCACGCGCATTTCCGAGGTAGAACGCAAGCGCCAGGATAATGGCCGCCAAACTGATCACCCGAAACAGACTGATCTTCCGCCTAAGCATTACCACATAGCAAATCAACACGTTCAAGTAGATCGCCAAGATGTTCCCTCTTGCTCCGAAGAACACCAATCCACAGGTCAGAAGCAGAGTGCACACAATCAGAGTTCGCTCTCGCGTGTCTACATATCGCGCCAGACAATGAGCCGCGATAATGATCGAGTAGTTGGAGATCACCAGAGCGACTGGCCGCAGGCTCGGATTTGCAAATGTAAAACTCCGCAGATCAAATGCAAATCCGCTCTGTGAAAAATAAATTGCCAGGATCATCGCCTGAAGCAGAAGGCACAAGCCGGCTTGAAATACGAGAACGCTTCTTGATGACATCAGCATCATCGAACATCGGGGCACGACGTCCAGTATCTTCGCAGCTGTATCGCGAGCGCCTACGCCAAGTCGCAGGCGCCATAACCCGCCTCCGGCCAAGACCGCGAGATAACCAATCATCGTGATCAGAAAAATGATTGGCAGCACGGCAACGACGGCATTCAGGTCTCTTCCCAGGACAATCACGTTCAGTTCGCTCCTGGCAAATGGCAACATCAGCATGTTTGGGAAGACGCAAAGAAGAAAAATCTCGGCATACCAAAAGTCGATACGGTAGCCTCTGCGGTAGCATCTGCGATAGTAGGAAACTGCAAATCCGACAATCGCCAAAGCATCGAGGAGATAGCAAAGGCTCCACGGAATTGATAGGACGGAATGTGACATCAGCGTATACGGGGAGATACGGGCAGCATCTCCCGATAATCTTGGATGCCGGCCCAGACACTTCTGCATCTCGCAAATTGCAGCCGCAAAAGGCGGCGGGCAAATCGAATCGTCAGGAATAAGAATGACGCCAAACGCGGTGCCGGAGAATGAAGTTGCAGAAGGCGCAGGCCGGAAGCCGTTTGGTACCGGTCGAGTTGGATTGAGTCCCCTGCAGTGCTGCCATGAACTTTGTGCAAGATTCGCGACTCAGGTGCGACGGCTATGCGCCATCCGCATTTGCGCAAGCGCAGGCAAAACTCCGTATCTTCCCAGTAGAGAAAGAAACCCTCATCGAGCAATCCTGCATCCTTTAACGCTGCAGCCGAAACGAGAATGCTGGTGCCGTTCAGCGAATGGAACCAGCCGTCTTCGCGTGGCTCGGTTGAATTGCGTCCGTAACCGATCCAGAGATTAACGCGAGCGCCGCCCCATGCTTCGATAGTCGTAGGTGATTCGGCGTAATAGCAGACGGACCCCACTGCTCCAATGCGATCATCAGTCACAGCCTTTGCGAGGAGAGCCGTGAGTGCATCAGGAGCGGGTCGAGTGTCATTGTTGAGCAGCCAGACATATTCAGCGCCATGCGCGATTGCATGGCGAATTCCGATGTTGTTGCCGGCCGCGAAGCCGAGATTTTTGCCGGTATCGAGCAAGAGAACGTCAGGCTGCGATGCCTGGATGCGCGCAACGGAATCGTTAGTGGAACCGTTATCCACCACGACGGTAGTCAGGTTCGTATACGTGCACTGTTTTAACGCTTCAAGGCATTCGATCGTGTCCAGCCAACCATTCCAATTCAGAATGATGCAGGTAACGGGGGAATTCACACTCAATTGAGTTCACTCTCGAAGTCTCTCTTCCCCATTTTCCCTGTTAATCCGTCCCAGGTTCCAAGTAACAAGCTACGAGCCTTTCGGCTGCGCTCCTTCTCTCCCAGAAAACATTTAACAGTCTCCCGGAGGTCGTCGTACATAATCCCTGCGATCCATATCGGAAATGCAGCAAAGTACGTGCGGTATACCGCAATCCGGTTTCGCGAAATGTAATAACGCCTGATCGCGTTATGATGAGTCGGGCGGAACTTAAATCCGAAAAAACTGTTTCCCCGAGGATGTCCGGCGGAATGTAAGAGCACGGCGGTCCTTGAATCCGCGATCAGGTAGCCTGCCGAACGAATACGGAAACAGTACTCATGATCGACGTAGTCGATAAAGTATTTCGTGGAGAAAAGTCCGACTTTATCGAATATCCAGACCGGCATGAGCGCACCGGACGTAAGCGACACCACCGGACCGCCGTCGGGCGCACGCCGAATTTTTGGCCCTACACCGGTTTCTGGATCTACGTAACTTGGATGAATCGAACCGATCCGCTCTTTCTGGGGATGAAGTTCCCACGTCGTAAACATTGACGAGACGAAATCATCGGTCAATTTACTGTCCTGATCAAGCAGAATGAGCCACGAATAGCCTTCGTGCTTCGCCCAGCGCACGCCCTGATTGAGGGCTTCGGCAATGCCGACATTTTCCGCATTTTGGATCAGATGGAAACCCAAATTCTGCTGCGAACTGCGCAGAGCCGAAATCTCGTCCTTAGCCGAACCGTTGTCGATTACGACCAATCCGTCCACCTGCGCGAGAACTTTGGGCAGATTCGCAATCATGCCAGCGCTGGGATGATAGCTGACCATCACTGCGCTTACCCGCCGCACCGACCGTGCCTCCTCGGAGTCCATTCTTATTAAGATGAACAATCAAGCGTGTGATTTGTCCAATCCAAATCCTACTTAGAAACGCGCTTGAGCTTCTCATTCGATCTCACTTTTCGGAACTGACCCTTTTTGGAATGACATCAATTCGGACACACACAGCCAAAAGAAAGCAACCGTGACGAGATGAAGTGATTTCACGAGGAAAGAAAATATCGCGCAAGGAATTTCTGAGTCGGGATTTAGCGAGCGGGATTGCGGCGTTCCACAATTAAACAAGTATCCCTAAGCCGTAACTTTCCTCGAAATTGTAGAACTTTTTGCCGGTCTCCCGCGCGATATCAATGACTGCTCGCTTCACAGCTGGAAAACTTAATGTGTCATGGAAGAGCACGCACGACGCGTGCTGCGCACTCCACAATCCACAGGCAAACGTGTCTACGTACGTGTGCACAATATCAACGTGGATTAAATCATAAAAGGTGTCATCTTTGGATATCCAGTCGCGGTAGTCATTGCGAACGAGCCGAATGTTATCAAAGCCGGACAATCGTTGTGAAGTATGCGCAAAGATGTCACTCTTGTTTTCGGTGTGTTTGTCGCCGCAAAACGTATCTACTCCGGTAACTTCATCAAAAAAGCCGGAAAGTGCAACTGTCGAATAACCATATTCAACGCCGAATTCGAGGCAGCGGTGAGTGCTGACATGGAATCGCTGGATTATGTCAGCCAATATGCTCTCAATACCTTTCCACGCGGTCGCCTGCTCAAGAATCCTCGGCGGAGACTCTCGATGTTGCGGCACGTAGGGCAGAATAGGAATTTTCGGAGCAACTAGCCCCGACAACACCGATTTCCAATAATCGATTTCTCCGACCACAAAAAACTCCTCTTGGATAATAGAGATGCTGCTGCCGAGGTTAACGGTAAGCTCGGAGAGCACCGTCGCCTCACCCGGCGTTCCAGTTGCAGAATTCGTCGTCGCGTACCGCAGG
>DATNAF010000106.1:0-7222 GCA_035572845.1 Terriglobales bacterium | reverse complement strand
CTCGTAAACGAAACGGTCAAGAGCATCGAGTTCTGGATAGTCTCCATCACGTTCGGTCTTCTTGTCCTCTCGTTTTTCATGCTTCTGCACCAGCACGAGGAGGGTGAGCGGCGTGAAATTATTGCGGCCGGCTTTCTCGCGCAATATCACAACGCGCTGCTGGATGCGAGGCAAAAAGCCGAACACGCAATTGCTCGATACAACGCTCTTGTTCATACGACAAACACTGCGGCTGAAGCAAATCTACGATCGCAATCGCCTGACGCAAATCGCACACCAGCGCCTGAAATCAGACCGATTCTTAACGATAGAGGGCTGCAATCGGTGAAAGCTTCGGCGGTCGCCAGCAGCACCAAATCTGGTGGCAGTGTCGCCGGTCGGAGCGGCCCCGGAACCATGAAACCGTCTCTCCCCGAATCGGAAGCTGATTTACTCGCTCAGATCACCACGCTGCTGCAGCAGTTAAACGCCTCTCACGAACGAGAAAAACATTTGCAGAAACAACTGAGCAGAGCTCCGCGGCCGTTAGCGCCACAAGCAAATGGGAATGTCTCCCAGTGATGCGCTGCTGTTTGCGGAAAGGAGTGGGGCAACTTATGTCAGACGATACTCCCCAGAAAGAATTGCTTGAGAAGATGGCTCAACTGTTCCAACGCTTTCAGAGGAGCGGTGACATGGGCCCGATTGAAGAGCGGTCGGAATGGGAGAAACTGGTTGCCAACCAGCCGGCCGAAGAAGGCGAAGTGCTTACCGAACTTTCCCGCTTTGCCGACCTGTGGAGATATCTTCAGGAACGGCAGGAAACACTTGGAGCAGAGATCGTCGAGGCCATCAGCCAGGTCCATCAGCTCTCTCTGCCGGAGCGAATAGCCCGGATGAAAGAGATCAATCAGACTCTCTTGGAGCGCATTGGAGATGTTGGTGAACGTGCTCAACTTCGGCAGTAACTGGTGGACCCGCTTCGGATGTGACCCCGAAGACGTGTACCGCTTCACTTGTCATGCCGCGTACTACAACTCCACCGGAGTGCATTGCGGCTCGAAGGTCCGACGGCACTGGCTCACCCCTGGCTTGCTTCGATTCAACGCTGTGGGAGATTTCAATCCCATTCTGCGGGACCGCGCCATAGGCAGAACATTCGTCTGCGCTGATCTGACCAATGCGTGGGGTGGTAACCGATTGCTCTTCCGAAGCCAGACCGGTAGATCTGCCGTTCCGGATTGGTACCTGGTGGTGATTTCGAGTGGAGCGCACGGCCGCATTGATTTCACTTCACGCGCCTGGAAGTCAATGTTCACTCAGACCATCGCCGCGAGCCAACTACGCGAGTTGCAAGAAACGATGTTGTTGATGAAACCAGGGGATTGGGTCCAGACCGACCTCGGGTTTTGGCTGCTCAATGTGCCCCGCGCTGTCTCTGGAGGGGCGGAACTCGTTCGCATCGGGAAGCGCGTCCCTGCCTAAGTCGGAATGTTATGCGCTACGCCAGAGGCAGCTTCGTAATTACAGCTGATGGAGACATTCCCCTGCTTCGGCAAGTCCGAAATTGCCGGTTCGTCAGTCACCAGCAACTCTTCGAATTATTGCAATATGACGCGCTCGTGTCCTGTCGCGGAACCTTCAACTGGCGCATTCAGCGCCTCCTCAAGACGGGCCACATTCATCGACTGGAAGCTATCTGCTGGCAGGGATCTCCGGTTTACACGATTACCCAAAACGGTCTGGTTGAGCTTGAAAGCCAAGGCGAATTTGCGATTGCCCTGCATTCCCGGACTAGGCACATGCCTGATCGGACGCAGGTATTTCATGCGCTGGAGTTGTGCGCTATTCGGCTCTCACTGGCGCGCAATGCGCTGCTGATTAGCTGGCAATCTGAGATCGAGATCAGCTCGTCCAATATGATTTCCCGGGCGCCCTACCAGAAAGACTACGACGCAATCGTAAAGATCTGGGTCGGAGACGAGGTGCGGGAGTTTGCGCTTGAATATGAGCGCTCGCTGAAGAACGCAAAGCAGTACGAAAAAGTGCGAGCGGCGTTAGAGGCCGAACGCCGGATCGGCTGTGTCCTTTATTTGACTACGGATTCGAACCTGATGTTCGCGCTTCTATATCAGTTAACGCCGGTATCCACACGCCTTGGCTTTGCTACGTCGCGCTCGTTTCGAGAACAACTTCTAGCGACCTCTGTCAGCACAGAGCCGAACCGGGCCATACTCACATTAGAGGAGTTTCTTCGATATGCGCATCCTTTGTATATGGCTTCCTGACGACAAGCTGGATTGCTTTGACCATTTATGCATCGATTCTGGCCTGGATCTGAACAATTTCGTCATCGGTTAAAGAGTGGCGCAGGGCCGTGAAGTGTCTTTCGATCTGATCGGTTAGGTCTCCGCGGATTGGGTCATCCGGCTTGGCAGATTCGATCTGGTCGTACTGTGATCTTATGATCGTACGCGCGTGGTTGAGGTGTGCCGCCAGTTGCTGCTCCATCACCAAGGGCCTGTGTTGGAGAGTTATAGCGCACGCCTGTCAAAGCCCAGAAATCAACGCAGCGCGGTCCAATGCCCTTATTCATACCGTAACGCCGCGAGAGGATCGATTCTGGTAGCGCGAACAGCAGGAATCAAGGTCGCCGCCATCGCCACTGCCGAGAGCAGTACGACAGCCAGCAAGAATGTAAGCGGATCCCCAACTGTGATCGCATACAGAAAACGCGAAAGTCCTCGGGCAATCGCAAAGCTCGCCAATATACCGATGACAATTCCGCTAGACGCCAGCAGGGCGCCTCGACCCAGCACCATCTTCAGCACATCGCCGCGCTGCGCACCAAGTGCCATGCGAATCCCTATCTCCTGCGTGCGTTGTGTGACCGAGTAGGCCATTACGCCGTAGATCCCTATCGCGGCAAGCAGCAGCGCCACTGTACCAAAGCCGGTAAGCAGCAAAGTACGGTAGCGGGGTTGGGCCACATCCGCCGATAACAGATCCTCCATGGTCAATACGCGGCGCACAACCGCGTCCTTATCCAGGCCGTGGATTTCTCGCTGGATCATAGGCCCCAAGACTGCCGCGGGTTTCGCCGATCGCACTACCAAGAACATGCTGTCGCTGAAATTCTGAGTGTAAGGTTGGTAATAGGCGGGTGCCGCTTCCTTCTCCAAGCCCCAATATTTCAGGTCGCCTACCACGCCGACAATATCCATGTAAGGATTGCCGCTGCCGGGCGAACTGGCCTGGATTTGTTTGCCCAGCGGATCCGCGTCGGCAAAGTAACGCTGCGCCAAAGATTGGCTGATGAGCGTCACCGGTGGAGACTTAGCCGTGTCTGCTTCAGTAAAGAAGCGTCCCCGCACGAGAGGCACTCCGAGGGTGCGGAAGTAGTCCGGGCTGATCTTCGGGAGTGTGGTGCTGGGGAATGCTTGTTCGCTCCACGGCCGACCGGCGATGCTGAATGTGTCATCTTCGCTCTCTTGGTCGGGAGGAATACTGTCTGAAATTGCGGCATACTGTATGCCCGGAAGCCTGGCAACGCCTTCCGTCAGTTGCCGATAGAAGCTTATCATCGCATTCTGATAGGCGTCGGGACTCTCCCCTTTGTGCGCGGTCTTGAGAGTGACCAGCATCGTCAGCAGGTTCTGTGGAGGAGCGCTGAAGCCGGCGTCAACTGTCTGCAGTTTTATGAAGCTGCGCAGGAGGAGACCCGAGGCGACCAGCAGGGCCAGCGCAAGAGCCGTCTCCGCGACTACGAGCGCACTGCGAGTGCGCTGCCCAGTAGCGGTAGCTACCCCGCTGCGCCCGCCTTCCTTAAGCGGCGACTGCAAATCCATGCGCACGCTCTGGATCGCCGGAACCAAGCCGAACAAAACACCCACTCCTATTGAGGTCGCGATGGTAAAGAAGAACACGCTCCAATCCAGCCGGACTTGGTAGGTCAGCGGGACGTCAGCCGGGTTCAATGCCCGAAACAGGCGCAGGCCAGCAAAGGCCAGCAGCAAACCAACTGCGGCGCCGCTGAGCGAAAGCAAGACGCTTTCTGTAAGCAGTTGCTGTATGAGCCTGCGGTGTCCCGCACCCAAGCTGAGGCGGACTGCTATTTCATGCTGCCGGGTACTTGCTCTGGCCAGCAATAGGTTGGCGATGTTGACAGTTGCGATGAGCAGCACCGCACCCACCGCTGCAAACATCATCAACAGCGCAGGGCGGAGATCCCCGACCAGATAGTTGCGCAGAGATTCGACCGGCATGGTGAGCCGGGAATACGTGCCAGGATTGGCTCGCTCAATGTTGCGTCCGATAACCTTCGTTTCGGCCTGAGCACGCTCCAGAGTCATGCCCGGTCGGAGTCGGGCAATTCCTTGGAAGAAGAACGGTCCACGACGAGTGACTCTGAGATGGATCGTCTGCCATAGCTCGGAGTCTCGAAGGGGAAAGTCATACCCGGTGTCAATCACGCCGACAATCGTGGTGGGATTGCCGTCGACTTGAATGACGCGGCCAATCACACCACGGCTGCCGCCAAAACGACGATGCCAAAGTGACGCGCTGATCACCGCGATATTAGAGCCGCTCGCCGAGTCGTCACCAGCTTGAAATGCGCGCCCCAGAGTCGGTTTTAAGCCGAGAACGGAAAAGAAGTCCGCAGTCACAGCTGCGCCAGCCACTTGTTCCGCCTGCCCATCGCCCGTAAGCGTGAAACGGCTTCTGCTGTAGGCGGCGACCCGCTCAAAGACCGTATTTCCACTCTGCCAGTCGACAAAATCGGCAATGCTCAAATTTCCCCGCGGATTATTCTGCGGCGCAAAATTCATGTGCACCATCGCAATGTGAGCTTCGTCCGGAAAAGGAAGAGGGCGGAACAGAAGCCCGTACACGATCCCAAAGATTGCGGTGTTTGCGCCGATCCCTAGCGCCAGTGTGAGAACAGCAATCGCACTAAACCCAGGTGACTTGCGCATCATGCGTAAGCCGTAGCGCGCATCGGCCTGCACGTCGGGCAGCAGCTGTAGCCGTCTTTCTTTGCGGTCTCTCATTCCCGTAAGCCTCCATGCGTTCGTTAGACGGGTTCTCTCGAGAAAGTTAGGTAAAAGGCTAGATCATTGGGAATCGCGTTTGATCATCGGCCAAGAATCCGGCACATGACCCAGGTCGGGAATTTTGGCAATGCCGAGTTTGAAGAAGCGCACGAGTTTCACAATATCGAATCTTCAATCCTTGTTGTATCGACCTGCCCGGAGTACCATCCACATCTCAGAAACATGATCTCTGGCGCTCACATAGTTCTCTACAGCAAAAACGCCGAAGCGGACCGGCAGTTTTTCCGTGATGTTCTTGAATTCAAGTCTGTCGACGCGGGCCATGGCTGGCTGATTTTCGCTCTCCCACCGGGAGAAGCCGCTTTCCATCCGTCTGAGGAGAACGGTACCCACGAACTCTATTTCATCTGCGACAGCCTCAAAACCGAGATGGCTTTACTTAGGAAGAAGGGAGTTACATGCTCCGAGATCCAGGAGGCGCGCTGGGGTTCAATCACGAAGATGCGACTTCCCGGTGGTGGGGAGGTCGGCCTTTACCAGCCAAAGCATCCGACGGTCATAGACCTCGCCACAGATTGACTTTCTGGAGTCTCTCCGAACGGTACTGCGCCAGCGTCAAAGCGGTTGAACGAGAGAGTCAACCATGACCTTCTGCTCTGACCGTTACTCTTAGTAAAGGCCGAGGCGCGCGGATCGATCCAGCCCCTCAGCACCTGCCGTCCGGAATCGATCGCTTCAAACTCAAAACCAATGCTGTCTCCGTTTTCCAACACCCAAGGGCCGTCACGCTGACGCTTTCTTATCGTGCACAAGGAAGCTCTGATTGCAATCTTCCAAAATCGGCCGATCTGCAATCTCTTAGACCGCATGCCTTTCGTCGGCGTGCGCCATTCTTTCTTTCAGCATTTTCAGCGATAACGGATCTACGCGATCCTGCACATTGAAGACTCGCAGTTTTTTAGGGGCGATTTTTTGAATGCTTTCAAACACCGAGGGTGTCGCCAGAAGGACATCGACGGACTTCAGCATGTGCGCCAGCGTGCTTTTATCCTTAAAGGTGCAACAGGGGACTTCGGAGCGGATGTCGAGTTCGGTCTGCAAAATATCTTTGTAATACTTGGATTCCTGGTCGCGACAAACAAACCCGAAGCGCGCGGTCTTCACGTAGGCATCTACCTTCCGCCGGGTCTCAGGAGACATGTTGGCAATCACAAAATCGGTTTGCACTGACGGATCGGAAATCGTTTTGCGTACTTCGTTGATGTGAAATCCGGTGGTGATGACCGCCTGCAACTTCACTCCGGAGGTGGCAACCTTTTCTACTTCCTGCCGCAAATCCTTGAGCAGAACCGGATTTACTTTAACCTGCAGCTGATGGCGCAAGACTTCGGAGATTTTGCGCGCCTGCAGAGAATTGCATTCCGCGAAAATTACAAGGCTATTATGACGCGTGGGCAAAGCTCCGCGTAAAATCTCATCGATCATGCTCCGGATATCATCCTCACTCCTTCCGGCTTGCAGCAGCTCTCTAACGCCGCGTCTGAGGGAATCGACCAGTACGCCATTCCCTCCCAGGGATGCGGAAGGGACAATTCTGGAAGCGGCAACGCCATTGGCGAAAGTTCCCAGACCGCGCTCGGTGGAGATCAGGCCTTCGCGCTCCAGCTCCTTGTAAGCCTTGCGCACGGTGTCAAAGTTGACGCCCAGCTCTTTTGCCAGCCCGTGAACAGTGGGCAGTTGCTGCTCGTATGCAATTGCCCCGGTTGAAATGTGGTACTTCACAAGATCCTTCAACTGAAGGTAAAGAGGAATCTTGTTTTCCTTGTTGATGAACCACTTCATCGTGTGAGTTCCTGTCGTTTGTGCCACCGTTTGCCGGCACTCGCCGGACGAGAAATGTACTTAAATTGCCTGCACCTTCCTATTCTAGTATTAATCATAAAGCCGGAGCCCGAATCTCCCATATGTTTATGACTCTGCAATCAAGCAGTCGAAAAACTGAGTAAATCAGCAGCGAGACCCCTGGCTTACTGCGAGGCTGAAACCTCTTCACTCTTTACCTCTATGGTTTTGATCGAAAGAGCCATGATGTTCTGTTTTCGCATCAGCTCGTTGAAGGACAAGAGATCGCTGCTCTTGAGATTACGCCAGCGCTCAAGACTGGCATTTAACTGTTGCGCGATTTCGGC
>DATNAF010000105.1:0-10341 GCA_035572845.1 Terriglobales bacterium | reverse complement strand
TGCGCCGTTCGCGGTCCTCATCTTGCTGGGACGCATCGCGCGATCACGAAATCTTAAGAATCTGGAACGCGTGTGCCGCGCCGCGGTGGTGTACGAGGTTGTCTACTTAGTGTTTGCGCTGGTTATTGCGATCCCACAACGTTTCGAAGCCCTGGCTCGATTGCAGCCGTTGCGCAGCCTGCTCCTCGTCTACATTTTCATGCTGATGGCCATCGGCGGCCTGGTCGCAGAATATATTTTGAGAGACCGCGCGTGGCGATGGTTGTTGTTGTTTTTGCCCGTATGCTTTGGGATGTTCGTTGCACAACGCCAACTGTTTCCTGCAACGGCGCACATTGAATGGCCATGGGCTGCGCCGAAAAATCAATGGGAGCAAGCCTTCCTGTGGATTCGCCAGAACACGCCTTCGGATGCGACCTTCGCGATTGATCCCTTTTACATGGAAGCTCCGGGCGAAGACAGAATTGGATTTCGCGCAATGGCTGAACGCAGCCGCTTAGCAGATGCAAACAAAGACAGCGGCGCCGTCGCCATGTTTCCGCCGCGGGCCGAGGAGTGGTGGGAGCAGTTTCAAGCGCAGAAAGACTGGCAGCATTTCACCCGGCCAGACTTCTTGCGGCTACAGGAAAAATATCGAGTAAATTGGGTGATATTGCAGGTTCCTGCAGCGACGGGATTATCTTGTCCCTATAAAAATTCCGCGGTTGCCGTGTGTAGGATCGGCTAAGGCCTGATAAAGCCTTTACCACAGAGAATACAAAGTTACACAAAGGAAAGACACAGAGGAATTCGCCTTACTCCGTGGCTTTGCTCTGTGGAACTCAGTGCTCTCTGTGGTGAAAGGTTTTAGAGAGAATGCGGGATCGGGAAAGTTCAGTATCCCGCTCGCGCTTCCAGTACTCCGCGCTCATAGTAGTCGGCGGAGCGAGGCTCAATCTTGCGGCCTTCATCGCTGAAGATAGGAAACTTCGCCAGCCCCCATCGTTGCAGGGCAAACTGTAGAGTCGTTCCCAACACACCCAATCCGTACTTCACGCTGCGACGGAAGTTGATGGATGAAGCCTCAGGAAAATATTTCGTCGGACAGGACACTTCGCCAATCTTGAAGCCAAAATAAGCACACTGCGCCAGCATCTGGTTATCGAAAACGAAGTCATCGGAATTCTCGAGTAGAGGCAGTTTAATCAGCACTTGGCGGCTGAAGGCGCGATAACCGGTGTGGTACTCCGAAACTTTGATCCCCAGGAACAAGTTCTCAACTGCGGTCAGGAAGCGATTGAATACGTATTTATAAAGCGGCATTCCGCCACGCAGTGCCTGCCCACCGATAATTCTCGATCCCAGCACCACGTCGTATATTCCATACGCGACCATGCTCGCCATCGCGGTCACAAGCAGCGGCGTGTACTGATAGTCCGGGTGAACCATGATGACGACGTCTGCACCCTCAGCCAGGGCCTCACGGTAGCAGGTCTGCTGATTACGGCCGTAACCGTAGTTGCGATCATGCACGAAGTGCACCAGCCCCAATTCGCGCGCTACTTCGACTGTACGGTCGGCGCTATTGTCATCGACGAGAATCCGGATATCGACGATATCGGGCAGCTCCTGGACCGTCGCAGGCAGCGTTTTCTCCGCATTATACGCGGGCATTACGACGGCTATGCGCTTTCCGTTAAGCATGCAATTATGGCTCGTAGCCGGACGCTCGGATTGCAAAAACCCCAGCTCAGATACACTTCAAATTATAAATCATGGCCTCAAGCATTCCCGCCCCCAAACGGCTCCCGGTAGCCACTGACGGCATCAAGCTGATCCACGCCGATTTCCTGGTCACCGGCGTCGTCATGACGTTTATCGGCCCCATGTTGCCGATTCTGGCGGCGCGCTGGTCGCTCACTGATGCGCAATCGGGATCTCTGATTTTTATTCAATTTTTCACCTCAATGTTCGGGATGCTGGTTTCCGGCGTGTCGGTACAGCGTCGAGGTTATCGGTTCACGCTGATTATCGGCGCATTGCTTATGGCTTCGGGCATGTCGCTACTCGCGTCGGGTTCGTGGGGAATGGGGATTGTGGCGGTCAGCATTCTCGGATTTGGGTACGGGCTCACAACTCCCGCCGGTAATCTCCGCACCGCCGAGATCAACCCGGAGAGCAGCGCTTCGGCCCTAAATGTAGTCAACGCGGTCTGGGGAATTGGCGCCATGAGTTCGCCGTTCCTGGTTGCAATCGCCCAGCGCGAGCATCATCCGGGATATTTCCTGTACGGGACCGCAGGGGCATTACTGGTGCTCTTGTTCGCCCTCCTGCTTACAAGGTTTGTTCCGGATACCCATGCGCATGTCGAGGAGTCAGTCGGAAGCAAGAGCTTCTGGAGGGAAAGCGCGCTGCCTCTGATTTGTGCATTATTCTTCGTGTATGTAGGCACAGAAACCGCTTTCGGCGCATGGATCGCGACTTACGCACGCCGCGTTGACTCACGCGCCCACGTCCTCGCGACGGTGACTCCATCTTTTTATTGGGGAGCGCTGCTAGCCGGCCGGGCGCTCGCTCCGATTGCCTTGAGGTTCCGTTCCGCGGTTACGATCGCCCGGTCGGGTTTAGCCGTAGCCCTGCTGGGAGGCTTGGCTCTCGTCGCCGCACATGAAATGAAGCTGGTGGTCCTTGGCGCCGTATTGGCCGGCTTGGGCTTGGCTTCGATATTTCCCATTAGCGTTTCTTTGCTTCCTGGATGGTTCGGGCCTTCGGCACGGCGTGCCAGTGGCGCGATTTTCGCCAGCGGAAACATTGGGGGCGCTGTCGTGCCATGGTTCGTAGGCGAGATTTCAAGCAACACCGCCGGCCTGCGGACCGCATTTCTGATCCCCTTGCTGGGGGTTTCGGCAATGCTGCTTTTTTACCTGACGAACAAGGCCTCGGTGAGCCCGCGCGAGGCCGAGGCGCCGGATTTATTGATAAACTAGCTATACCGCAACATGCCTCGCACACTTTTCGAAAAGTTGTGGGATGAACACATCGTGGCCGCTCCCACTGGCCAGCTCCCGCTGTTGTATGTGGACTTGCATCTCGTCCACGAGGTCACATCCCCCCAAGCATTTGACGGATTACGCGCCGCCGGACGCAAGGTTCGCGAACCTATACGTACCATTGCGACCGTCGATCACAACATTCCCACCGAGCCACGTGGCACCCCCATTACCGATGAGATTGCCAAGCGCCAAATCGAAGCACTGCAAAAGAACTGCCGAGATTTCGGCGTTCACCTGTTCGATATGGATTCGCCCGACCAGGGCATCGTGCATGTGATTGGCCCTGAGTTGGGCTACACCCAGCCGGGAATGACAATCGTTTGTGGCGACAGCCACACCAGCACTCATGGCGCATTCGGCGCACTGGCTTTTGGCATTGGCACTTCTGAGGTCGAGCACGTCTTGGCAACGCAGTGCCTTCCGCAGCGCAAGCCCAAAACCATGCTGATCCAGGTCAAGGGCAAGCTGCCTGAAGGCGTAACCGCAAAAGACCTGGTGCTGGGCATTCTGGGAAAAATTGGAACTGACGGCGCTACCGGCCACGTGATCGAGTACGCAGGCGAGGTGATGCGGGCTCTTTCGATGGAAGGGCGGATGACGGTCTGCAACATGAGTATTGAGGCGGGTGCCCGCGCGGGAATGATCGCGCCCGACGAAACCACGTTCGCCTATATGAAGGGCCGTCCATTTGCGCCGAGTGGAACGGACTGGGATGCGGCAGTTACTCGCTGGCGGCAACTGACTTCTGATCCGGGAGCAAAGTACGACAGAGTTGTCGAGATTAACGCCGCCGAGTTGGCGCCCTTCGTGACTTGGGGAACGAATCCCGGCATGGTGGTGCCGATCACCGGTCGAGTGCCGGAGCTTCCGGCAAATGGAAACGAGCGACCAAATGCCCAACGCATGCTGGAATACATGGGCCTCGAGCCGGGCACGCCGGTCGAGAAAATTCGCATCGATCGCGTGTTCATTGGATCGTGTACGAATTCCCGGCTAGAGGATTTACGCGCAGCGGCTCGCGTGGCTCGAGGTCACAAAGTGGCCACTGGCGTTCGCGCCATGGTGGTTCCTGGATCGCAAAAAATAAAGCACGCAGCCGAACAGGAAGGCCTGGACAAAATTTTTCAGCAAGCGGGATTCGAGTGGCGCGAGTCAGGCTGTTCGATGTGCCTGGGCATGAACCCGGATATTCTCAATCCCGGAGAGCGTTGCGCCTCTACCAGCAACCGCAATTTTGAAGGACGCCAGGGCCGTGGCGGGCGCACGCATCTATTAAGTCCAATGATGGCGGCAGCGGCGGCGATCGAAGGCCACTTTACCGACATTCGTAACTGGAAATTTCGCGGCGAGTGATTGTCCTCTGTGGCTTTGCTCTGTGAAACACTGTGTTCTCTGTGGTGAAGATTTTAAAACCTAACCACAGAGAACACAGTGTTTCACAGAGCAAAGCCACAGAGAAGAAGAGACTATGCAGCCATTTCGGAAACATAGGGGCAAGGTCGTGCCGCTTTATCGGGCGAACATAGACACCGACCAGATCATCCCCAAGCAATTTCTGAAGAAGATTGAGAAGACGGGCTTCGGCGAATTTCTGTTCAATGATTGGCGCCGCTCGGCGCAGGGCAAAGCAGACGAGTCATTCGTGCTGAACCAGTCGCAATACTCTGGTACCAGCATTCTCGTCGCCGACAAGAATTTCGGCTGCGGATCTTCGCGCGAACATGCGGTATGGGCACTCGCGGACTACGGATTCCGCGTGGTGATTGCGCCGTCGTTTGCCGACATCTTCGCCAATAATTGCGTAAAAAATGGCGTACTTACGGTGGTCCTGAAGGAACCAGAGGCGCAAGAAATCGCGCGACGGGCAGAGGAAATTCCCGATTACCAACTCACCGTTGACCTCGAAGCCTGCACTGTTCGAGACGATAGAGGATTAAACACAACTTTCCCGATTGACGAATTCACCCGCCACTGCCTGCTCGAGGGACTCGACGATATCGGTCTAACCCTGCAACATCAGGCCGAAATTTCCGCTTACGAGTCCGGGCATCCCGTCCCCACTGCCTGGAAATCATAAAGGCCGCGCAGAGCGACAACCCGCTATGAACAGGCTTTCAGTCAAAACCCATAAGAAGCGAGAAATCCTCGACATCACGGATCTGATCGAGCAGCAATGCGGAAAAACCAGTTCGGGGGTATGCCATTTGCTGGTCCTTCACACCACCGCAGCTCTGACCACCGCTGATCTCGATCCCGGAACTGATCTCGACATGCTGGACGCGTTCGAGGCCATGATCCCAAAGCTGCGCTACCGCCATCCCCACAATCCGGCTCACGTGCCCGACCATATTTTGTCGGCGCTGATTGGCACGTCGGTTACGCTGCCCTTCGAAAACAAAAAACTCGTCCTGGGCACATGGCAGAGAGTTGTGTTAGTGGAACTCGACGGCCCACGTGAACGCGAAGTCGCAATCAGCATTTCAGCCGAACAATAGATCACTACAGCGTTGGGGTAGAGTGGGGGCTGATCGGCACCCGCCCTGGTTTTGCCGGCACATGCGCCGGAGGAGGCGCAGCCGACCCTGGCGACGCAGGCGTCGGCGGCGGCTTCAGTTTATCTTTGACGGGATCAGAAATTTTATCGGCATTGGCAAGAAGCAAGCTCACCTGCCACATTTGCGTGTCGTTCAAAATATGTTTGAATTCGGGCATTCCGGTAAGCCGGATTCCGTTCGCAACTTTCCAGTATGTTTCGCCGGCGGGATCATCGGTCACCCCCTTGCCTTTGAACAGTGCTGGCGGCTTGGGAAACATTCCTTTTGGCATCGGAGTCTGGTCGACATTCGGTAGACCGTGGCAAATGGCGCAATGCTGCTGATAGATGTCCGCTCCGGCCAGGTACGCAGTTTCGTCGGCAGCGATCGGAATCGATTTCGGCATTTCCTTTTCGATATGCGTGTGCAGGGCTTTGTTGGCGAAAAACTTCTCCATGGGCATCGGCTTGTCTTCTACTGCTGCGGGCGCTGTTCCAGAGATAAAGTAGTACGCTACTCCAGCCCCGATCAAAATGACCGCAATAATGAATCCTGCGAGAAAAGCTCTCACGCGACACGCTCCTTTAGTCGATCTCAACCAATGGCGCAGCGAGGGCAAATTATAATCGCCCCATGCGCAACCTGCTCCGCTACTTCCTGATGGCGCTATTGCTGCTTGTGGTTGCGCTGGTTTCCGCACTGACCACCATGCGGCTGGCCATACAGGTGCGCGAAGTAAAAGTGCCGGATTTGCGGAACAAAACTCCTGCCGAGGCGAAACGCGTTGCCGAAGCGGATGGCTTGGCGGCGCAGGTAGAGAGCAATTACTACAGTGCAACTGTTCCCGAGGGGCGAGTGCTTTCGCAAACTCCGGTGCCAGGAACTCCAGTTCGCCGCGGCTGGCAGGTGGGCCTGGCGTTGAGTCTCGGTCCGCAGCGGGTTACGATTCCGCAGGTCGTCGGCAAAAGCGATCGCGCCGCGGCCATCAGCATTGCTGAACGCGGGCTGCAACTCAGTTCCACGGACAACCTACAAATCGCTGGAGGTGAAAATGGCCAGGTGATTGCGCAAGATCCTCCGGCAAATGCGACTGATGTTTCTGCGCCCAAGATCAGCTTGCTGGTCGCACAATCTGCTTCGCCGCAAGCGTTTGTAATGCCCAGCTTCATCGGCCAGCCGCTGGGTAGCGTAACCAGCATTCTGCAGAGCGCAGGTTTCGTGGTTGGCAAGGTCACGATTGCGCCACCGGTTTCGTCCCCCACGCCCGGAAATCCGACGTCCGCTGCACCTCAGCTCGTGCCCCCAGCGCCGATTGTCGCGACGCAAGCTCCTTCGCCCGCTTCCATCGTGGTTTCGCAGGAGCCCGCGCCCGGCCAGAAAGTGCTCGCAGGCGCTGCAATTAATTTTGTGGTCAAGTGACCTAATTCTTTTCGAGAATGGCGGCGAAAAAACCATCGCTGCGATGAATTCCGGGAATGGTCCGCACGTAGTGGCCACTTAACAATGAATTGATCTCATCGACCACGAGTTCGCGACTATCTTTCAGGCGTTGCAATTCCGCGCGGGTGTCAAGAATCCGAAACTCCGGATTCTCGGCCAGCACTTTCGCTACGACTTGCTCATTTTCTTCCGGCTCAAGTGAACAGGTCGAGTAAATCAATCTTCCATGCTGCGCGACGTGATTCATCGCGGAAGCGAGAATTTCTATTTGATACGCCTGCAACCGCGAAATGTCTTCTGGGTCTAGCCGCCATTTGATTTCGGGATTTCGCGCCAGAGTGCCGGTGCCTGAACATGGAGCATCCACCAGGACCCGGTCGAACTTCTTGTCCACTGGAAACTGGCGGGCATCGGCTGCGATTACACGAACGTTGTCGGATCTGACGAGCTTCTTCAACAGCGCCGCACGATGGGGATGAAGGTCCATCGCGACCACCATTGCGTCCGGATTTTGCTCCGCGATGATTCGGGTCTTCCCACCGGGCGCTGCACAGCAATCCAAAATCGCCTTACCCCTGCCAACCAATAACGCGATCAGTTGTGAGGCCTCGTCTTGAATGATGAGGCGCCGCTCACGAAAGGCTTTGCTTTGGGTGATATCGCCGGCAGTCACAGTGAATGCGTTTGCCAGCAGTGATCCGGGTTCGAGGCGAACACCATTAGTTTGCAGTGCCGCCATCCATGTGGGGACGGCCGCCCCCGGCTGTCCATCGAGCGCAGCTCGATTTGCTTCTGAGCCGGAAACAATCAGTTTGCCAGTCGGGCCTGCGTCCCGTAGACAGCCGAGAGCCTGCCCTGAGCTCGCCGAAGGGGCGGCTGTGCCCACACTTGAATGGGCTGTGCTGATGCGAACGGTCTGATGCGGCGCGGCGTTGTCGTAATCACAAATTTTTCGCACAACATCCGGGCCGTAAGTTTGCCTCCAACGCTCGACCAGCCATTCTGGATGTGAACTGTCATTGCTGGGATGCGACTGTCGATCAATTTTTCGCAAAACTGCATTGACCATCCCTGCCGCAGAACGTTTGCGTGCCTGCTTCACCAGTTCGACGCTTTCATTCACGGCTGCGTGTGTCGGAATACGATCAAGAAATAAGATTTGATAAGCACCAAGGCGAAGCGCAGTGAGTACTTCTGGGTCAAGTTTGGCCAGCGGTTGGGTTGAGCGCTCCGCAATATCTTTGTCGATCACCCCCCGCCAGCGCAGCACTCCCATAACTAGTTCGGTCAGTAGTCCGTGATCTGCTGGAGAGAGCTTAGCGAAGCGAGAAGAATGCAACATCTCGGACGCGTAAGCATCGGTGGCGTCAATCCGCAACAGGACTTCGAAAGCGGCGGCGCGAGCGGGAGAGATGGGCATGTGGAACTATTTTAGGGCAGCTACTTCCGGAGACCTCGTGATCGCCGGATATCAATAGCCAGCTTCCGGTTTGTCCGTTATCGAGACGGGCACTGAGGCCGACTTCATAGCTGAAGGGCTTGCCGGCAAAAAAATATATGGCAGTTTGCTCCCGGACATTGCGCACGGTTCGATTGTGCCGCCCAGTTTTAACGGTGTTCTCAAAGCAATGCCAGCTCAGCGTTCCACGATTCGCGTATTCGCATCTAGCCACTGGCATCTTTCGCAATTACCGTCACGTTCCTCGATGCTGTAGTTTTCGTCCACCCGCTTGAGCCGTTCGGCTTCAAAAACGGCCTGGTCTTTGGTCGGGAAAGCTTCCCAATCTAGATTCGAGTGGTCCCATCGAATATGGTAATGATTCATTCGGCCTCGATTGTTTGGCCCACAAGACAGCCTGTTGGGCAACAAACATTTTCAAAAACTAACGTGTCCCCTCGCGAAGAGAAGGGAATATCAAATAACGTCAATAATTGGCCTTTGGATTTTCATTTCGAAAAAATTTATTTCTGGCGCAGGGTTCACGATCATTATTTATTTCTGTCCAGCAAATCCGGCGGCAAACTGTTGACGTTTTATTAAGGTGAGCGGAAGCTTGCAAGGAATATACGTCCAGGATCGGTCCCGCTCTCTTGACTGGAAAGATTGCGCCCGGCATCATGCTTCTGTGCAAGAACCAGCGACAAAGAGCCTCGGGGATATTCTCTACGCCGATAAGTCAAAGATTCGCGTATCCGAGGATGAGTGGCTAAAGCTGGTTCGAGCCATTGCCGGCGGTGACCAGGGTGCACTGCATTCTATATACGAGCAAACGAATCGCATCGTCTTTACGTTGATCGTACGGATACTCATGAATCGGGAAACGGCCGAAGAAGTGACGCTTGACGTGTTCTATGACGTGTGGCGAAAGGCTTCGACCTATGAGCCTGCGAACGGATCGGTTGTCGGATGGATCATGAACCAGGCACGCAGCAGGGCGATTGACCGCCTGCGGTTCGATCAGAGGAAAAAAAGAGTGAACACGTATCCACACGAGCTACGGCCGACAACGGACATTGTTGATCCTCAACAAGCGTGCCTGTTTGAGGAGCAAGGACGGCTGTTGCGGGATGCGCTCAAAGTCCTGACTACGGAAGAACGAAACGCGATCGAAACCGCATTTTTCTCCGAATTGACTTATGAACAAACGGCAAGCCAATTGAATCAGCCGCCTGGAACCGTAAAAACGCGGATCCGCTCCGGACTGGGAAAGCTTCGAGACGCGCTAGGAATTAAAGTGAAGGCGACACGATGAGCGCAAAATCCGGCATGCACGGTCAAGAACATCTGGATCTCGTGTTCCTGTTTGCACTGCAGTGTCTTTCTCCGCGCGAGATGGCCTCGGTTGAAGCTCAGATCTTGTCGTGTGAGGAGTGCCGGCAGGAACTTGAGACGCTGCGGCCCATTATCAAATCCTTTGTCGGCTGGTCCACCGATGTGTTGCGCCCGGCAGAGTCTCTATGGGACCGACTCGCAAAGCGAATCGCTAGCGAAGCGGCCACGCAGCCGTTCGTGCCTCCCTTGAAATCGCTGGCTAAACCAGCGTGGGAAGAAGCGGCGCCAGGTATCCACGTCAAAATACTGGCGAGGAACACCGAAATCGACAGCGTGAGCATGTTGGTACGGCTTGATCCGGGGACCGACTATCCCGCGCACACACATGCCGGCACCGAAGAACTGCATCTTCTGCACGGCGTATTGAAAGTTGATGAGAGAACGTTGTATCCCGGCGATTTCATCCACAGCGAAGCGGGTACCGTTGATCATCGTGTGTGGAGTGAGACCGGCTGTACCTGCTTTCTGATGACCTCAACCGAAGACGCCCTTTTCTGATCAC
>DATNAF010000104.1:0-6186 GCA_035572845.1 Terriglobales bacterium | reverse complement strand
GATGAAGACATGGATGATAGCTCCAGCTTTCTTGCTGGCCTTAGGAGTTGCCGCCGCTCAAACGGCGGGCTCAACAGGTAGCATGAGCGGAAGCAGCACAAGTACAGGCCCTACCACCACCACCAATCCCACGATGACCAGCAGCCCGAGCACAGGAACACAAGCGGGAGCAACGGCGGGATCTACAGCCGGAACTACCGCGGGCAGCACGATGGGTCAAACAACAACCACAACCCCAACTACCACCACCAATCCCAGCGCCACTACAGGAACTACGGGCAGCGTGGACCAGAATGGAACAACCGCCACCACAACGCCTAATTCGTCAGTAACCACCACAACACCTAATTCGTCAGTAACGGGAACGACAAACAGCACTGGAACCGAAATGGGTACAGGCACAGCCTCTCCCAACGCAACCACGACCAGTCCGACCGGCAGTTCGACCTCGGTGAGCCCTGGCACGACTACCGGCACAACCGGAACTACTGTTACGACGCCTGGTACAACGGACACGATGGGAACAACGGGAACTACGGGGACAACCGGCACGACCGGCACCGCCACTCCGAACTCGACAACAGCAACTCCGACTCCAGGCACGGCAACGCCTGGCGCCCCTACCAATCCGCAGGGAACCTCAACCGGAACTACTTCGACGACGCCCAACAACGGAACCAGTTCGACCATTCCACACATCTAGCTGAAGAACAGCTTTGCGCCCGGCGCATTCCTCAGAGTGCTCCGGGCGTGATGGCCTGAACATCGTGGGTAGAGACGGGACCAGCCCGTCTCTACTGATGAAGATTTATTGTTGGTTTTGCAGTCGAGACGAGGCGTACCCCGTCTTCACCGCTGTCAGATTGATTGATAAACGCGCCGAAGACTAGCGATTATTTAGAAGAGTCCCAAAATTGAAAAACATCTCAGCTGAAAGGGAATCAGCGAACAGCAAGCAATACACAAGCGGCAATCACCCAGCCCCAAAAAGCGACTGTATGTATGCCGATGCGAAACCAGATATTATCCAACAACTCATTATTCAGAAACATGGCCTTTGCTCCAGGTCGGGGGTAGCAGTTTCCCAGAGTGGTGCGGCTGGATCACTGCCTGAAGCTATTAAGCGACAGAATGGGGTGGGAACAAAGGCAAATCAATCCTAAGCAGTCACCGAAGTAATGGTGACGAATTAGATTCATTTTCAGTCTGTTCGTCAGATGCGCATATTCCGAGACAGAGCGGAATACGTTGTTGGAGACGATCTGCTGCACTCCGGCCTCACGGACTGAGTGCTAAGGAAGCAACCCGCTCGATGCAGCGCTGATTTCTGCCCGAAAAGTCTCGTCTTTGAGCGATTCCAGATTGATCTGGACATTGGCCAGGCCACCCTCAATTGCAGTCTTGGCCAGGGAACTCGCGACCGCAAGATCCGACCACATGTTCTTGCTGGTGATCGGCTTGAGCGATTCGACGATCTGGCGCACGCAATGCGCGCTCTGGGCGATTCCGAGTGGTACCCGGGTGGCGCTCTTCAAGGCTTCGGAAATCATGCGTTCACCAATATCCGGAGCGGAGGCCTTCGCGTCTTTATAGGCCTTCATGACCTCTGCATAGGACGCCGCATCGAGGTCGATGCTGATTTTAAGCTGCTCGCGAATGCGTCCCAATTCGGCAACGGCCTCGCTCAACTCGCGCTCGTACTGCAGATAAGCTTTCTTTCCCCGCGACATTGCCGCGACCATCGCTGCGAGCGCCGCGGCCATCGCGCCTGCTGCTGCCGACGCGCTGCCGCCTCCAGGTGTTGCGGTTGGCGCGGCTAGCTGCTCAATGAATGGCTCAACCCCGGCCCGAATCCCCCCAACAGCGGCTTTTCCGCCCATCACGGCTGCCAGCCGGTTCTCCAGGATCAACGACGAATCGAAGTTTTCTACCTGCAGAAACCACTCGGCCGCCTGCTCCAAAGCCCGTTTTGGGATCAGTCCAACGATCTCGCTCGATACCGGCATTGCCCCATAGCGGGCGGCCTCGCGCTTTACAAACTCGAAGACACGGGCGATCGGCGTCTGATCGAAGTCGGTCAAATTCATTGAAACTTGCGCCATTCCCCTAACTGGGACGCCCATTCCCTTTACGAAGCGGAAGCCGCCATTGGAAAACCGCGCGGCTTTGGCGATCTTCTTCGCGATCTCAACATCAGCGGTGTTGAGATAAACGTTGTAGGCGATGAGCGGCTTGCGCGCACCTACCACGGTTGCTCCGGCGGTAGAATGCAGCGAATTCTCGCCGAAGTCGGGACGCCGATCGGGATTGGTTGTGACTTCCGCGCGCAGTCCTTCGAACTGTCCGCGGCGAATGTTCTCAAGGTTCTGGCGCTCCGGACGCGCGGCTGCCGCTTCGTACAGGTACACCGGAACCTGAAATCGCTTCCAAATCTCCGCGCCGACGTGGCGCGACATGGCCACGCAGTCTTCCAGAGTGACGCCTTCAATGGGAATAAAGGGCACCACGTCTGCGGCGCCTATGCGGGGATGTGCGCCCTGATGCCGCGTGAGATCGATCAACTCCGCGGCTTTCCCTACGCCGCGAATGGCGGCTTCCGCGACAGAATCACGATCTCCAACCAGCGTGATCACGCAACGGTTGTGGTCGGAGTCCATTTCTTTGTCGAGCAGATACACGCCATCGAGCTTCATGGCGGCAATGATGGCTTCAACTTTGGCGGGATCGCGTCCTTCAGAAAAGTTGGGAACACATTCAACGAGCGTTGACATGAATCTGAGCTTAGCAAAAAGCGATAAGCGGCAAGACAGTAAGCGATAAGCAAAACCTTTGATGTTAGCTTATCCCGCTTATTGCTTACCGCTTATTGCTTATTGCTTCCTTATCCCGCCACTTCTTCCAACTGCTTCTGATCGACATCGAAATTGGAATAGACGTGTTGCACGTCATCATGGTCTTCGAGAGCTTCCAGGAGGCGGATCATGGTGTTGGCGGCATGACCTTCGAGCTTGATATAGTTCTGCGGGACCATCGAAACTTCGGCGACGGAAGTCTCAATTCCTGCGGCTTTAATGGCATTCAGCACGCTTTCGAACGCGGCCGGATCGGTCATCACTTCCCAGTTGTCACCATCATCGCGCAGATCATCGCCTCCGTTTTCAAGGACAATACCCATCAGATCGTCTTCTTTTGCTGCCGATTTGGGAACGACGATGTAACCTTTCTTGTGAAACATCCAGGCAACTGAGCCGGATTCGCCCAGGTTTCCGCCATTTTTGCCAAACGCATGGCGGATTTCGCTGACCGTCCGATTGCGATTGTCGGTGGTTACATCCACCAGAAGCGCAACGCCGCCGGGCCCGTAACCCTCAAAAAGGATCTCCTCGTAGGTGGCGCCAGGCAGCTCTCCGGTACCTCTTTGTACCGCGCGCTTGATGTTGTCTGCCGGCATGTTCTCGGCTTTGGCTGCGGCAATGGCAGTGCGCAGACGAGGATTCCCTTCCGCATCGCCTCCGCCGGATTTGGCCGCCATCGTGATTTCCTTGATCAAACGGGTGAAAATCTTGCCCCGTTTAGCATCCAAGGCGCCTTTTTTGTGCTTGATTGTGGCCCATTTTGAGTGGCCAGACATGGAAAAACCCTCGAATTAAGTGACTTTAAGCAGGCGGAACGCAGGCTTAAGCGTCCGTTGAATCGAAACGAAAGTATAGCACGCAGCAACCGGAGGTTAACACGAAGGACCGAAGAACCGTTTCAAGAACTGCGTTTCAGAAAAAGCGTTTCAGAATGAGGCGTTTCAAAATCGGCAGTCACTGGCAATTCGCGGCAGCGATTTTCTTGAAACGATTTTCTTGAAACGATTTTCTTGAAACGCTTCTCTTGAAACGCGTCATTCTGAAACGCTCTTTCCTGGTTGTGTTAACCCCGGCGCTTGTGCGCGTAGATCACTGCCAGCAGCGGAGGAGCCAGCAGCACACCCCAGAATGGGATGACGAAACCGAGCACGATCGGCGCCAGAATCGATGCCCAGATTGGCACGCGGTTGCTGCGCTTCATCAGATAGGGCTGCAATGCCAGCCCATCGATCACCGCGATAATGGCATACAGAATGAAAACGTATAGCAGATGCATCAGCGCGTCGGACTGGCTGGCGAACAAAGTCGCTAGCGCCGGGCCAATCACCGCGATCAGAGGTCCAAAATTGGGAATGAACTGGCAGAGTCCACCGATGATCGCCCACAGCAGCGCCCAGGGAACGTGCAGAATCATCAGACCAATGAACCACATCAGCCCGACCAGCAGCGCGTCCTGCAGTGTCGCAAAAAACCAGTTCTTCAGGGCCGAGCCGGTGGTGCGCACGTGGGAGTTAAAATCCACAGAGAAGTAGATGCTGCCGAGAAGTTCTCGGTCGAGGATATTCAGTCGGCCAGGTATTTCGAACCTTCGCGCCCTGATTTATGCGGGCGGAGCCAGCAAGCCCTCGATCATGGACATCCTTAGCCGTCTGGCTAACCATTCAACAGATTTCAAGCTGGAATTTTCCATAGTTGCAGATCAACTGGAAATCGGAGCGATTGGAAGTGATCAGTCCATGCGCCGTGAAAGCGGGCCGTGAGCGCAATGAGCACCTCGAAATTCAAATCGCGCAACTTTGCCGGGAGTAGCTCTTTCTCTGCGCCGATGTTTGGCCAAGACCTGGCCAGATTCCAGCCAGTTATTTCTCGTAGGCGTGAGGACAGGATGATTACGTTCGAGAGGTCGCCAGAATGTTGTGTTCTTCCCGATTGGCTCCTCGGCATAGCTCCGCCAGAACCATGGAAGGCGTTCGCACCAGACCTTGCAAGCCTTCGATTCGCAATTGACAGACCGTATATGCCCAATACTGGCAATCGACGGTTGAACGTGGATGAGGGCGACGCGCACGCGCCTTACTGCACCCACGTTCTTATCGTCAGTTTTCGCAAGGGAGGCTAAGCCGCTTTTTCGACTGCTTTGTCGCAGTTGACCATCCACGGTATTCCGTACCGATCCACCAGCATGCCAAACCGATCAGCCCAGAAAGTTTCCTGGATCGGCATCTTAACCGCTCCGCTTTCCGCCAACGCCTGGAATATGCGCTCTGCTTCCGCCGGAGTCTTGATTTGCAGCGTCACGGAAAAGCCTGTCGGTTGCTTGTAATGATCCGGCGGCACATCGGAACCCATCAGGGCTTCGCTGCCAACCACTAGACGAGCGTGCATGATCTTATTGCGCCATTCGGGCGGCACGTGCTGCTCCGCAGGTGTGCCTGCGTGCGGCAACATGGCTTCGATCTTTCCTCCAAGGCAACTCTCATAGAACTTGAACGCTTCTTCGCATTGACCGTTGAAATGGAGATAGGTACTGATTTGCATATGCGCTCCTTTTAGATGACGCTTGATCAGGCATTTGCCTACCCACCGGCTATCGGCGGCGGTACTGAATCAACAGACTCGATTTCTACCCGCCGGCAATCGCTCCGATAATCAGCAGTGGCTCTTTGCCTGACACGACCTCCGCCGGCAGGGGCTTGTCGGGCGAGTCGTGCGAGAGGTCTTCCTCGCAGGCGAAGAAGCGCAGGAATGCGCGGCGCTCCTTCGTCACGTGGTCACGAATCGTGCCAGATAGCATGGGATAGCGGGTCTCTAGCGCGTCCAGCACCGAACGCAGTGTCACTTCACCCGGCACCTCGAGCTGAACCTCACGCCCTACCTTCGCCAGCGTGCGCAGATGCTGCGGCAATTCCACGCGAATCATTTCAGCGTCTGCACCTCCACCGAAAGCACCGCGGGAAGATCGCGCACGATAGCCGCCCAGCTATCTCCGGCATCAGCCGAGGCATAGACCTGTCCGCCGGTCGTGCCAAAGTACACACCGCATTTGTCGAGCGAATCCACCGCCATGGCATCGCGTAGCACATTCACGTAGCAATCGCTCTGCGGCAGGCCTTTCGTGAGCGGCTCCCACTCATTGCCTCCGCTGCGGCTGCGATAGACACGCAGCTTTCCTTCCGGCACATAGTGCTCGGAATCGCTCTTGATCGGAACCACATAAATGGTTTCCGGCTCATGAGCGTGCACGTCGATGACGAACCCGAAGTCCGTGGGCAGATTTCCGCTTACCTCCGTCCATGAATCTCCGGCGTTGTCGCTGCGCATCACGTCCCAG
>DATNAF010000103.1:0-3915 GCA_035572845.1 Terriglobales bacterium | reverse complement strand
GTGGTGCTTTCGAATGATGATTTCGACATCGACGCCAAAATCGTCGGGATAGCCGAGCACTTCGATAACGCGTCCGACGGCGCTTCCGCCGTTTTCGGGGAAATCCAGAATCTCGACGTTCACCACCATTCCATCGAGGTCCTCGACCGAAGCGACCTCACGGTCCTGGGCCCCGACCCGATCCACTGCCGTGCGCCGCTCCGGTAATTCCATGCCTTCCGGAATTTCGATCCATTGCTGGATCCGATCATCGGAAGGCACGACGAAGTTGCCGCGCCGCTTAATGCGGAACTCTCCGACAACAGTGATGTGCGCCCGGCGCAAGATACGGACAATTTCGCCCTCTGCCCTACCCTCTCTCGCAATTCGCCGGATATGGACCAGCGCACGGTCGCCATGCATGGTTTTGGCAGCTTCATCGGGAGGGAGAAAGATATCTCCCCGGATGTTTTCGTTCACCTGATCGGGAATCAGAAACCCAAAGCCATCGCGATGTACGGAGACGCGGCCTGCCGCATACTCCGGGTTACTGCCGACGCCAACATAGTGCCCGGAGCGCAATTCTACAATCAGGCCCTTGTCTGCCAGACGATCGAGAGCATCTTCGAGCGAATCACGATTTTCACCCTGCAGCCGCAGCTCGCGAACAAGCTGCTTGTATGTCGCCCGCGCATGCGGCAGGTTGCGGATATGCTCCAGCAGGCTCGCATCGCTAAAGGACTTCTGCACAACCGCATTATAGGAACCGGGAGAAGCGATCCCGATATAGTGGCCTGCATGGAGCTAAAAGCAGTAAGCCTTACGATTCCTGAAAGCGGCAACATTATTGTCGGGCAGAGCCATTTCATCAAAACCGTGGAAGACATCTATGAGGCGATCGTGAATACCTCACCTCATCTGCAGTTTGGAGTTGCGTTCAACGAAGCCTCGGGCGAGTGCCTGATCCGCTTTGACGGTAACGACGAATCACTCAAGCAGAATGCCATTCAGAACGCCACGACGATTGCGGCTGGTCATGTCTTCGTTATCGCGCTGCGAAACGGCTTCCCGATTAACATTCTGGACCGCATCAAAGCGGTTCCCGAAGTGGTGAACATCTATTGCGCCAGCGCCAATCCTGTGGAAGCAATTGTTGCCGAGACGGACCAGGGGCGCGGCATTCTTGGAGTGATTGACGGCAGCCGGCCGAAGGGTGTTGAAACCGAATCGCATGCGAGAGCACGAGTGGAACTGCTGCAGAAATTCGGCTATAAACGCTGACCGGTGAACTAAAGTTCGCCGCTGCACGCTAAAGCGTGCGCCACTAAGCGGCTTTTTCGGCGGCGATGATGCGCTCGATGCGACCTGAAATGCGGTTTTCGGGAGTTTCGAGGTTCATGTTTTGCAATTCCTGGTTATCTACCTTGGCCTGGGCCAGCAAAACGTTCCATTTATGCAGTTCCTGCTTGCGGGCGTGCGCCTCCGCTTGCTGACGCGCGCGGTTCTGTTTCTCTTGTTGCGAAACAAAGCCAATTTCGGCTTTACGCTTTTCGGCTCTAAGCTTTAGCAGAGTATTCAGCGATTTGTGAAAAGCGCGCTCGTGGGTGGTTTGGTAGCGAAGATAGAGGGCAAGCTCTCTTTCGGCATCACAAGCGCCCGCCTCATTGAAGCACCGGCCTTGCAGCCGGATAGCGCGCTGCTGGAGCCAGTAATGCTGGGCCATGCTCTCGACCAGCAGGGTTTCGGTCGGAGTTTCGGGATTGTGTTCGGTGCGAAGGCCGTCCTGCAGCTTCTCGAAATCCGCCGGCATTTCACCGGGCAGAAACAGAAAGCCTCCGGAGAGACCATGACGGCAGGCGTTCATTGAGACAGTGCCTTTGCCTTCGGCGGACTTGGGACCGGTACTGTGCCGCGAGTTCTTTTGATTAGCGACGATTTGCGCTTCTGTAGACATTTATAAGACTCCTGAAAAAGAAAAAGCGCCAACTGCACGGCGGCAGTGGCGCGGGTTCATGTTGAATCTTCACCTCGCTAAGAGGCGCGGACTCATCCAAAGACCAGCATAACAGGGGCCTGCAAGCGATTTGTAGTTAAGCCTTATGGAATGAGAAACTTAACACTTGTGACCGTGATCGGCGAGCACGATGAATCTCGTCGTAACCAATGCCGCCGAGTTATCTCAACCCTTGGAATGATTCCCGATTGATGCGTTGATCTCCCACAAAACTGTCGATTTCGGCGTGCCGCAATGCGATTCCGTTCAAGTAGACTGTAAAGACTCGCCATACAATGCTCTCCGTCGGGACAAAACTCGGCTTCTACGAGATATGCTCACACTTGGGCGCAGCGCAATCTCGCCGGACGGAAGCCGTATTGCCTTCATTGGAATGGATGCGAATCGCAACTCAACATTATTTATTCGTCGACTCGATCGGCCGAAAGCAACTGTTCTAGACGACGGGCTCGGCCGCAACAGTTATACCGCCCCATTCTTTTCCCCAGACAGCAAATGGATTGGTTATGAAGGCACACATAAGCTGAAGAAGGTGCCCGTGGACGGCGGTGTGCCCGTCGTGGTTGCGGAAGGGGTGGTAGGCCCCGCATGGTCAACCTGGACCGAAAATGGGGACATCGTTTCCGCTTTGACGTTTACCGGTCTATCCCGAATCCCTTCATCCGGACGCGCACCCGAGCTCATTTTTGAAGGTTCAACTCTGGAACCTTCCTTCCTGCCTGGGGGAAAAACAATTCTTCTGTCCTACGGGCAGTTATCAGTTTTGCCAATTGAAGGCGGAAAAGCGAGAGCAATTCCGGGGATCGTTGGGAATGAAGCGAAGTATGTATCGCCAGACTACATACTTTACGTTGACGAACACGCCATCCTCCAGGCTCTGCCGTTTGATCTAACACATCTCGAAGTAAGAGGGCCCGCATTCCCGCTGCTCGAGGGCATTGAATCCTTCGATATCAGTCGCACCGGCACGCTCATCTGCAAACGGAGTAGGTCTAGAGGCAGAACTCTACAGTGGCTTGATAAGACGGGCAAGGCAGAAGCAATTCTCGATACACCCGCATCGTATGCAACGCCCCGCGTTTCTCCGGATGGTAAACGGCTGGCATACACAATCCACGGCGAGAAAGGATGGCAAATCTGGATTTACGATTTGGTGCGTCACGTCGCAAGCCAACTTACTCTTGAAAGCACGACCGCAACGTACCCGTTATGGATGCCCGGAGGGAATTACCTGCTCTTCCGCGGATCGGATGGCATCTTCGTTGTCGCCGCCAACGGTAGCAGCAAACCGAAACTTATCTTGAAACTGAAACTTAACGACCTGGACGATGGTATGCCCGAAGCAATTGCTCCTGATAGCCGCCAATTGGCTCTGGTCCGCGAGGGTAAGGACACTGAACGCGATATCTGGATGGTTCCTCTGAATGGGAAGGGGGAAAGCTTACGTGCAGGCGAGCCGAAACCCTTCATCAATACCGTCGCCGATGAAATCAACCCTGCCTTTTCGCCTGATGGCAAATGGTTGGCGTACTCTTCTACCCAAACCGGCGCCTTTACAATCTATGTCCGTTCCTTGGAAGGCAGTAACGCAACCTGGCAGGTATCATCGGAAGAAGGTTTCCTCCCCCAGTGGTCGCCTGAAGGAAGGCAAATCATTTTCCATTCCCTGCAGAACGAACGGCTCTGGGCCGCATCCTACACCGTAAGTGACAATGTCTTCTTGCCGGGCGAGGTCACACCATTTGGAGGAAATGTGGAAGTTCCTGCCAACGGAGAGAGCCTTGTTTACTCGTTCTCTCCGACAGGCAATCGTGTAGCCGCTGTGCTGCCGGCCAGTGAAGCGCCCGGAGTTCGGCCGCATCCTAACTACATTCTGATCCTCAATTTTTTCGAAGAGATTAAACGCCATCGGGGCTGAGCCC
>DATNAF010000102.1:0-3244 GCA_035572845.1 Terriglobales bacterium | reverse complement strand
AAAAGAATGGCGCGAGCGCAACTGGCAAAACTTGCCGGTGGCGGCGAACGACATCGAAGGTGTGATTCTGACGCACGCCCACCTGGACCATTGCGGTTGGATTCCGAAATTGGTGAAGAGTGGATTTCGCGGATCGATTTATGCCACTTCGGCCACCATTGATCTTTGCGGTATTCTGCTGCCAGATTCCGGGCGACTGCAGGAAGAAGACGCCGCATTTCACAACCGGCACAAGACTTCGCGTCACGACCCCGCGCTGCCGCTATATACCGAGGCCGAGGCGATAGCGTGTCTGTCATATTTCAAGCCGGTGAATTTTGGGGAGACAAGGCAACTTTCTCCTGAGCTGTCGTTTCGTTTTGTGCATGCTGCACACATTTTGGGCTCGTCGATGGCGGAGATCGCGTTGGCGGGGGAGGGATCTCGCCCCACACGCTTGCTGTTCACCGGGGACATTGGCCGCGTGCGCGATCAGGATGTAGCTCCCGGAAAAGTGCTTTACTCGGGGCCGCAGGCGGGAGAGAGTGCCGATATTCTGGTGATGGAATCAACCTACGGTAACCGCAACCATCCAGCGGATGACCCGCGACCACAACTCGCTGATGTGATCCGTAAAACTGTCGCTCGCGGGGGAAGCGTGGTGGTCCCGGCGTTCGCGGTCGAGCGTACCCAGAAATTTATTTTTATGCTGAAAGAATTGATGCAGTCGGGGCAAGCGCCGCGCGTGCCCGTGTATTGCGATAGTCCGATGGCAATCAAGGCGGTCGAAGTATTTCTGAAGCACACCGAGGAGTACAGCGATGCGACTAAGCAATTGATTAAACGGTACGGCTCTCCGCTGCAATGGCAAGGCTTTACGTTTGCGCAGAGTGGGGAAGAATCGAGGCGGATCAACGAAGTCAAATCCCCGTGCATCATTATTTCGTCGAGCGGAATGGTGACCGGCGGCCGCATTCAGCACCATATGGCGCAGAGGCTGCCTGATCCTAAAAACACCATCCTCTTTATCGGTTTCCAGTCGCCGGGTACGCGCGGATTCACCATTAAGAGCGGAGCAACCGAGGTAAAAATGCTTGGCCAGACAGTGCCAATTCATGCCCAGATTGCGGTGTTTGAGCAATTCAGTGATCACGCCGATACACCGGAGTTGTTGGAATGGCTGCACACTTTCACCAGCAAGCCGGAAGCAACATATTTAGTTCATGGCGAACCGGCGGCTGCTTCGCAACTCCGCGACGCCATGACAAAAGAATTGGGATGGAACGTGCAAATTGCGCAATGGATGGAGAAAGTAAAGATCTAAGCTCGCGATTGAGTGAATTGAACCAGAGCGTCCAACTTTTTGCGAGCGGCGCCGGAATCGATTGACTGCGCGGCGGCCCCCGCAGCTTCTGGCAGGTGCTCAGATTTGCCAGCAGCCACGATGGCCGCAGCTGCATTCATTATCACCACGTCTCTTTTTGCGGATTTCTCGCCATTTAAGACATTTCGAACAATGGCGGCATTTTCGGCAGCGTCGGCTCCGCCGGCGATTTGTTCCAAAGGCGCACGAGTCATCCCGAATTCTTCGGGAGTGATTTCGTAACCGTGAACTGAACCTTCCCGAACTTCGGCGACACGGGTGGGGCCCGTGATCGTGATCTCGTCAAGTCCATCCAGGCCATGAACAACAAACGCACGATGTGTACCTAACATGCTGAGGGCTTCAGCTAACTTCTCTACCAGATCGAGCGAATACACTCCGACCACTTGCGCCGACGCTCCTGCCGGATTGGTCAGCGGGCCGAGAAGATTGAATACTGTTCGCAGGCGAGTTTCGCGACGTGCATTTTGAACATGTTTAGCTGCGGAGTGAATTGCCGGCGCAAATAAAAAGGCAATCCCGACCTTTTCTAAACATTCGCCCAGCAGCGCCGGACGCAACTGGATATTCACGCCGAGGGCTTCCATTACGTCGGCAGCGCCGCATTTCGCACTCATCCCCTGCTCGTTGAGTTTGGGGGTTGAACTACGATTGCCATGCTTAGCCACGCGAATTCCCGCGCCCGCAACCACGAACGCCGTCGCGGTTGAGATATTGAAGGTCCCTGCAGCATCGCCGCCAGTGCCGCAAGTATCGACCAGAGATTCGCGGCCGGTGCCGCTTGAATCCAGTAGCGAATTCACGTGAGCCGAAATGGGAGCTGCCATCGCGCGAATAGCTTCGGCAAAGCCGACGATTTCTTCGACGGTCTCACCTTTCATATGCAGGCCAACCAGCAGAGCCGCAATTTGTGCGTCAGTGCAGTGGCCGGAAAGCACTTCACCCATGACAAGCCGAGCGTCTTCGCGAGAGAGCGACTCGCGATGACTAACGATGCGGTGAAGAGCTTCGATGATCATTTTGCAAGAGCAGTGCATTAAAGCAGTAACAGAACCGGGGACGGCCGCGCAAGGTGCACACAGCGGGATTTCGTTGCGAAAGCATTTAGACCTTTACCACAGAGGGCACAGAGTTTCACAGAGTAAGAACACAGAGGAGGCCGAAAAGAATTATTCGCGGTAGCAACGATGCGATTGGCTGAGAATCGAGAAGCCTCTGTAGCATTTCTTTGTGTTTTTTCAAGTCAGAAAGTCAGAAAGTCAGAAGTCAGAAGTCAGAATTAAGAATTCAGAAGTAAGATCGATTTTAAGTTCTGCATTCTGACTTCTTACTTCTGCATTCTAAGTTCTGGCTTCTGACTTCTGAATTACTTCGGCCAATCTTCTGTCTTTCACCCACTAAGTCGTACATTCCCGGCGTTACCCCGTACACAACACCTTAGTACCGTCTGTTGTACTTAGGTTATGTGTCCTCGGTTCAGTTCGCATTGACAAGGCTAAGTACACCAGCCATAGGCATTATCTCTGGCGCAGCCCCAAGTTATAGATGCAATGTGCATCTAGTTCTCTCTCAATTTCCAGAAAAACGGTAAAAAACCCGGAAAAACACTGAATTCGGCCCTGACCTCATCCGATTCGAGGTTGATATATGCTCGGTTCACTCAAATTCGCTTGATGCAGTAATTCGAGCGGATTCTCTCCCAACATCGTCCGGCATGAGTAGGCATGTTCGAGACGAATCTCTGTGGAACGAGATAACTATGGCAGATTCGCGCGAAGTTATGAATATTCGCCAGGCGTCACAGTACCTGGGCGTAAGTCCGGACACGCTCTACAAGTACGTCAACGAGCAGAAGATTCCGGCTTTCAAGCTGGGGAACCG
>DATNAF010000101.1:0-20127 GCA_035572845.1 Terriglobales bacterium | reverse complement strand
GGAATCAGGATCATCAAAAAAACGCAGTGCTGCGGCCCAACGCACGTTGGTGTTTGATGAAATCGACACCGGCATCGGCGGCCGGGCGGCCGAAGCGGTGGGAAAAAAGCTGAAGGAACTAGCACGGGCGCATCAGATCATTTGCGTCACTCACCTGCCGCAGATCGCAACTTTCGCCGATCATCATTACTTGATTTCAAAAAAGGAAGTGAGTGGCCGCACACGGACATCGGTCAGGGAGATCAAAGACGAAGAACGCACGGAAGAGATTGCGCGGATGCTGAGCGGCGCGAAACTCACCGACACCTCACTCAAACATGCCGAGCAGATGATCAAAGCCAACGCGTAGCCTCGTGGATCGAGGCTGGCATGTACGCAGCATGCAGGATGCCTTCGTGGTCAGGCTTTAAAGGCATTAACCACAAAGGACACGAAGTATCACGAAGGAAAGCGAAGGCGTTTTAACCGCACCCGATATCATTGGTTTACTTCGTGTAACTTCGTGCGCTTTGTGGTTAATGCTTTTACTGAAGATCGCGAAAGCTCACCAGCAGGCTTTCGCATCCAATCCCTGGGAAATTCAATGGCCGCCGACCAGATCGTTGAAATCGAAGGCAGGCAGTTAAAGCTGACCAACCTGGATAAAGTTCTTTATCCTGCGGCGGGATTTACCAAAGGCCAGATAATCGATTACTACGCGCGGATTGCGCCCGTTCTGGTTCCTCACCTCAAGAATAAGCCGCTCACGTTAAAGCGTTATCCCAATGGCGTCGACGAGTTGCCATTTTTTGAAAAGAACGCGACCCAACACCGGCCCGAGTGGGTGAAAACGGTACCGATCTGGAGCGAGGGCAATAAGCGCAATGTCAATTACATTCTCTGTAATGATCTACCGACGCTGGTGTGGGTCGCGAACCTGGCGGCGATTGAATTGCACCCGTCGCTTTCGTTTGGCCAAGATATTACGTCCCCGCGATCGCTGGTGTTCGATCTCGATCCGGGACCGCCGGCGAATATTGTTCAGTGCTGCCAAGTCGCCGTGTGGCTGCGGACGATTTTTGAACACTTCAAATTAGAGAGTTTTCCGAAGACATCTGGCTCAAAAGGATTGCAAATTTATGTTCCGCTAAATACTAAGACCAGTTACGACGAAACTAAGCCACTGGCGCACGCTTTGGCGCGATTGCTTGAAAATGAACATCGCGAGTTGGTGGTATCGGATATGAAGAAGGCAATCCGGACGAATAAAGTGTTCGTCGACTGGAGCCAGAACGATGAGCACAAGACGACTGTTAGCGTTTATGCACTGCGGGCGCGGGAGCGGCCCACGGTTTCAACACCGGTAACATGGGACGAAGTGGAACATGCGCTGAAGAAAAAAGACCCCAAGCTGCTGGTCTTTGAGTCGAAGCAGACGCTCGAACGAGTTGAGAAAATGGGTGACCTGTTCGCGCCGTTGTTGAGCTTGAAGCAAAAACTGCCGAAGCTGCCGGGGATAGGACAGGGAGAAGCCGAAGCGGTGGCAAGCGGACTGGACATGGCTGCACAGGCGCAAAGCCGCGAAAGGCCTGTTCGGACCGCGAAAAAAGCCGCGAGCGCTGGAAAGCGGCCGTCCCCGAAGAAGGCGCGCAAACGAATATAATTCGTCGCGAAACTTCTTCAGAGAACGATCCATGGCGCAACTTTTCGTTGGCACTTCAGGATGGGCGTATCCGAGCTGGAAGCCAGGGTTCTATCCGGAAAAACTGGCGCAGACAAAATTCCTGCCCTACTACGCCAGCCAGCTGAATACAGTCGAAGTCAATCTGACCTTCCGGCAATTATTGAAAGACACTACAGCTCAGAAGTGGATCACGCAGACGCCGGATAATTTTCGCTTTTCGATAAAGGCTCATCAGGTGCTCACGCACATCAAGCGCCTTAAGAACACCGAAGAATTTCTGCCGCGTTTTCTGGCCACCCTCGAGCCTCTGGCTGCAGCGGGAAAAGTCGGGCCGGTATTATTTCAGCTGCCCCCGAATATGAAGGCTGATTTGGAAGTGCTGAAAACTTTTATCACTACGATTCCGCGTGGGATTCGTGCGGCTTTTGAATTTCGCAATGAATCCTGGTTTTGCGAGCAAGTTTTTTCTTTGTTGAAGGAGCACAACCGCGCTCTGTGCGTGGCAGAAACCGAAGAGCGTGTCACGCCGGATGTAATCACGGCCGATTTTTGCTATTACCGTTACCGCAAACCTGAATATTCAGCCAACGAGCGGCGGGCGATGGTTGATGGCATGCAGGAGCATCTCCTGGCCGGGCGCGATACGTACGCGTATTTTAAGCACGAAGAGACACCGCAGGGCGCGATCTATGCGGTGGACGTGCTGAAAGAAGCTGCAAACAAGAAGCTGGCAACGGATTAAAACCGATCAGCACGGATATATATCGATTCTCTACTCGGACCGTACGTGTCACTGTTAAGCGGTGGCCGTTGCTGTATCTGGTTCGTCACTTCAAACAGCGTCCGATAATGCGCATACTTGAGTTGTGCCTTCCGAGACCAACTCGCGAGTCGTGTCGTCGTTCATCGACTATCTGAAAGTTGAAAAAGGTCTGGGCGCGCTTACGGTCTCGGCGTACATGAGAGATATTGGCCAGTTTGCGGCGTTTCTGGATGGCCGCAAACGCACGCTGCTGAACGCGCGCAAAGATGAGGTGCGCGGATTCATTCAGCAATTGTTTGCTAATTCAGTGGATGGGCGGTCGGTGGCGCGGAAACTATCAGGTATCCGGCATCTTTATCGCTTTCTACTGCTCGACTGGCGGATCGAGCGCGATCCCACTTTAAATATTCCGCTTCCTAAGCAGTGGAAGGTGCTCCCGAAATCGCTGGCGCTGGAAGAAGTTGAACAGATCATTGCAAGCGCAAGCGCCGTATCGGCTCGTGCAGGAACAAGCGTCCACGCCCGTTCTCGTGAGAACTCGGCCCTATCGCTCCGCAATCGCGCTATGTTCGAAATTTTTTATGCGGGGGCGCTGAGGGTTTCAGAAGTCGTTTCGCTCAAAATTGAAGACGTGAAGCTCGAAATGGGCTGTGTTCTGGTGCGCGGCAAAGGTGATAAAGAACGAATTGTCCCCCTCGGACGATCGGCGCAGGAGGCATTGTCGTCCTATCTGCGGGACGCGCGGCCACAGTTGGCGGAAGAGAGGAATTCGCCGGTGCTGTTCATCGCACGAGGCGCAAAAAAGATCACGCGCCAGCGAGTGTGGCAGATGGTGAAAGCAGCGTCTGCTGAAACCGGACGCCATGCCAGCCCGCACATGCTGCGTCACAGTTGTGCCACCCACATGGTCGAAAACGGAGCGGATCTACGCACGGTGCAGACCATTCTCGGACACGCGGACATTTCGACTACGCAGATTTATACGCATGTCGCGCTTGATCGGTTGAAGACCGTTTATCAAAAACATCATCCGAGAGCAAAAGCCTAGATGAGAGCTCATCACAGAGACACTGAGATACGGAGAAGATCGGCCGCCAGAACTTCAACTCAAGTTTCAAAGTCATGCGAACAGTTTTTGCGTTCCTTGCGTGAACGCAACGTATCGCCGCACACGATCAAGGCTTACTCCGGAGATCTGGAAATATTCGTCGCCTACGTTGGATTGCGAAAATTCAATGAGATCGACCACGTCACGGTCCGCGGATTTCTTTCGTCGCTCTACGAGAAAGGATTAGGCAAAACTTCGGTTGCGCGTTCGTTGGCGGCTGTGCGTTCGCTGTATCGCTGGCTGGCGCAGGAAGGGATTGTGGAGCAGAATCCGGCGGCGCTGGTTTCGACTCCGAAGCTACCCAAGAAGCTGCCGCGAGTACCGACGGTCGAAGAAATGAATTCCGTTCTCGACGGCAAGATGCCTGAGATTGCTTCGTTTCCTGAACGCGATCGCCTGATGCTTGAGTTACTTTATGGTTGCGGGATTCGTAATTCCGAGTTGGTGGGAATTAATGTTGACGATATTCGGCTCAGTGCTGAAGCCATCCTGATTCGCGGCAAAGGGAAAAAAGAACGTTATGTACCGTTCGGAGATGCGGTCAAGTCGGCGCTGGCGAATTATCTTCCCGCACGCCAACTGGTGCTCTCCGAATTTAGGAAGAATACACCGGCGCTGCTGATCAATCAGCGCGGTGGACGGCTGACGACCCGCAGCGTGGGAAGGATTATTAAGAAGATCGCGATCGCCAAAGGGCTCTCAGCAGACGTTCATCCGCACACGTTGCGGCATGCTTTTGGAACCCACATGCTGGAGGACGGCGCCGACCTTCGGGCGATCCAAGAGATGCTCGGCCACGAGCGGCTTTCGACGACGCAGCGGTACACGCAACTGTCGATGAAGCATTTGATTCAGGTTTACGATCAGACGCATCCGAGGGCAAAATAGGTCGCCCAGTTATCAGCCGTAAGCTTTCAAACATGGTCGGAGACAAAGATCAGCCCCTCCTTAGGACTGCTACGAGGAATTTCCATCAGCCGAGGAATGTTCGGGATCAGATCTTCCAACCTACTGGACTTAGCCCGAAGAACCAGAATAACCAGTTTGTGCGCCGCCAGATTCTGCTGATCCCCGATGCCTCGATCAAGCGTTACAAAGACCTCAAAATCGGCTTCGCTCGCCGACTTCAATAGCTCTCCATTTTTCTTTCCGGCAAAACCGGCCTCTGGAACAGTGGAGCAGCTGTGGCCTGTTAAGTGATTCTTGAGTTTTCGAGGGAGGCACTCGTCAAGCAAAATTCTCATCGCAGTTGGCTGATGACGAGAGCTTTGGCATGTTCGAGTGCTTCAACTGCGATCCGGCGGGTAACGGTGGGAAAATCGTCAAGAAACTCATCAAGCGTCTGGCCTGATTCGAGATAGTCCAATAAATTTTGGAACGGAACGCGAGTGCCGCGAAAGACTGGGGTTCCGCCGAGCACGTCGGGATCTTTTGTGATTAGTTGGTTTAACACGTCCATTCGACAAACCTGCTAAGACAATGATAGCGCACTCCCGTTCAAGCAGACGTGCTGAAAGATTTACCTTCGCGTGTGTCTTGCCACATTTTTGTCACCCTCTCTTTCAACTGAGCCGTCAACTTGGTGTAGGCATCTTCTGAAGCTCGCGATTCGGGCGGCGGCTGAATCGGCTTGCCGATCTTGATTTTTAAAGGTGAAAATTTCTGAAAAGACTTGCCACGCGGCCAGGCGTCGTGAAATCCATCGATTGCAATTGGCACGATCGGGACTTGCAGGTGAATGGACAAAATTGCAGCACCCTTTTTGAATGTCTTCGGCGCGCCATCAATGCTGCGCTCGCCTTCGGGATAAAGGATCAGCGACAAGCCTTGACGCAGGCCGTAGGCGCCAGCGCGCATGGCGGGAATTAGATTCGCATCTGGATCTACCACCACTACGCGCAAAATGCGCGCGATGTGACGCATAAATCCGGAGCCGAAAATTTCGCTGGTTCCCACCGCAAAGAGCCTCAGCAGTACGCGCAACGGCAGAATCGCCAGCAGCATGGCGGGATCAAGATAGCTTTGGTGGTTTGAGCACAACAGGAACGGCGCGCGGGACGGAAGGTTTTCCAAACCTTCTACTTTTACCGGGGCCCGAACACTCCATACCAGTTTGATCATGCGCGTGACCACAAACAGCATGCTGTCGACGAACGGACGCGGCTTGGTGACCGCGAGAGCGGCAGGATCTGTGGGATCTTCCCGGAGAACTGTTCCCCACCCCACGAAAGTTGGCGCGGACTTCTTGCTTCGTGTCTTCCCCGAAGTAGCGCTCTCGCGGATACCGCCGACGAGTTCCCGCACGGTGTAAATATCACCCAGGCGGGACTCCTCAACGTCGCCCCCAAGTTCCTGTTCCAATGCAACCAGCAACTCGACTCGACGCATAGAATCCAGGCCGAGATCGAGTTCCAGATTATCCGCCGGCGAAATATTTTCAGGATGGCTGGGCGAGTATTCGCGAATGATTTTCAACGCACGCTGATTGTCGGGTTGGCGAAGCCATGCGCTGTCTTCATCCCTAAGCGGCTTAGTGATCTCCGCGCCAGCGCCGTCGCGCTTGCCTGCCTTCACCTGTTTTTCAATTTCAAATCGCTTCAGCTTTCGCGTTGTGGTGCGCGGCAAGTCTTCCTGCCAGATTTCATATCGGGCGATTCTTTTTGTGGATGGCAGTTTCGCGGACAGGCCTTCGATGTCGAAGCGAATGACTTCTTTCGTGTTCACAACTTTGCGCTGCCGCAGAACCTCAAAATTGGGCACGACCACGGCGTAGAGTTTTTCCGTCCCGGCATCTTCGAGGCCGAGCACGCAAATTTCCTTGATCAGCGGCGACTGTAAATAATGTGCTTCGATTTCTTCGGGATAAACATTTTTGCCGTTGGCAAGGATAATTACATCTTTCTGGCGTCCGGTAATAAAGAGGTTGCCTTGATCGTCAAAGTAACCGAGATCACCGGTATGAAGCCAGCCGTCCTTTAATACTTCATCGCTGGCATCAGGGCGATTCCAATAACCCTTCATGACAATCGGCCCGCGAATCAGGATCTCGCCGCTGGCGGGAGAGTCATCGTCCGAAGTCTGCGCATTAATAGTTTTCCCTTGAACGCCCTTCAACGGCTTGCCTACCGAACCGATTACATTTTCTCCAGGTGAGTTGACGAATGCGCCGCCGCAGGTTTCGGTGAGGCCATACGCCTGCAACACATCGATACCCAGCGCATAGAAATCGCGGGCGATCTGGGGATCGAAGCGCGAGCCTCCGGTGACGAGGAAGCGCATGCGCCGGCCGAAGAGATCGTGAATTTTTCCAAAAAGTACCCGGCCCGGGTTGAATCCGAACTTTCTGCACAAAACGCCAAAGCGCATCATACGGCGAAAGGCAAAACGAGCCGCAGCGCCGCGCTGCTGCACTTCTTTAAAGATCCGCTCGTGAATGAGATTAAAAAATTGCGGTACTACGGCGAACGCCGTGATGTTTCGCTCGCGCAGAGCACGAAGCAGTTCAGTGGTGTTGAGTGTGGAAAGATAAACCACGCGAGTTCCGGCGACCAGTGGCAATAGCAGATTCGCCATCTGCGAGAGCACGTGAAACAGGGGAAGAACGCCCAAGATTGCATCGTCCGGACCTATGTGTGCCCAGGCAAAAACTGCATCGGCTTCGGCCAGCAGGTTGGCGTGAGTGAGCATCACGCCTTTGGGGTCGGCGGTAGTGCCTGAGGTGTAAAGCAATGAGGCCACATCGTACGGGGCGCGCGGGACTGGACGTATGCGTCCTGTGTACTGCGCGAAGATGCCGTCGAGCTCGGCCACTACCTTGGCGGGGAGAACCGCGCCTGCTTGAGTATCAATACTGGTTAGCAAAAGTGCAGTTTCGGAGCCGACGACCGCCTGTTGTGCAGTCTCGAGGTGCTTCTGATCACAGATCAATAATGTCGCGCCGCTGTCGCGAAGAAGTGTTGAAACCTGGTCGGCGTGATAAGCGGTATCAAGCGGAACAGTAGTTCCCCCGGCGGCGATGATGCCAAGGTAAGCCGCTACCCCACGCGGATGGTTATCGGCGAGAATCGCGACCCGCGTGCCGGCTGCCATCTCGGAGTCAAGCAACCACGCCGCAATGGATTCTGCCAGACGGCGCAGTTCAGCATAGCTGTAGCTTTCGACTCCGTCTGGCTGCTGCACTTGGACGGCGACATTCTGCGGCCAGCGTTGAGCGCATTCCACAAAGCGATCGTAGAAAGTAGGCATCAGTGCCGGAATATACACGAAAATCGTTCAGTGGAAGTGCGGGCAACCTTGCCTCTGCTGGCAGGAAAAGCTTTACCACGGAGGGCACGGGGTACACAGACCAAAGCCACAGAGGTATCAGCCGGCGAAGCACTCTCTGTGGCTTTGCTCTGTGGAACCCTGCGTTCTCTGTGGTTAGCACTTGGCTTTTTGCAACACGTTATACTCCCACCACATGGCCACGGCAACGAACGCGACCTCAACCCGAAACGGACTGCTGCGTGATTTAGGCGCGAGCCAGGCGGCGTCGATCGTTGTCGGTGTGGTGATCGGCAGCGGCATTTTTCTGGTTCCGGCGGAGATGATGCAGGCCGCGGGATCGGCGCGGCTGGTTTATCTGGCTTGGATCGTGGGCGGAATCTTTTCTTTTTTTGGGGCGGTCACTTACGCGCAGCTCGGCGCGATGAAGCCGCAATCCGGCGGTGAGTATGTATATATTCGCGACGCCTATGGACCGCTCGCGGGGTTTCTGACCGGCTGGACTTGGACGGTTGTAGTCAAGCCAAGTTCGTTAGCGGCGATTTCGACCGGCATCGTTCGAGTTCTCGCGAATTTCCCTTCTCTACATTTTCTTGCTGCTCGTGTGGGAAACATTCCGGTGACCTGGGGCCAACTGGTCGCAATGGCCTTCGTGATCTTTGTATCGTTGGTCAATTACATCGGAGTAAGGCGAGCGGGAAATTTTCAGCTTGCATTCACGATTCTAAAGATTGTGCTGATCGTCGCGATTTCGGCGCTGGCATTCAGCGCACATGGCAGTTGGTCCCACTTTGCGGAAAAATACTCAGGCGCCATTGGCGGGGTTGCCGGGTTCTTTGCAGCACTTACGGCGGCCCTATGGGCCTACGATGGCTGGAGTGATCTGAACATGGTCGCCGAAGAGGTCCGCGATCCGGAACGGAATGTTCCCCTCGCGCTGGTCGGCGGATTGGTCATGATCGGCGCGCTTTACATGCTGGTGAACGCGGCGGTGCAATACGCACTGCCGGCGGTGTCAGTTGCGCAATCGTCATCGCCTATGTCGGATGCGGTGCACGCGTCGTTCCTGGGCGCAGGGGCGGCGATTGTAGTGTCGGCGGCCATGGTGATTTCACTCACCAGTTCGCTGAATGGCGTGGCCATGAGCGGATCGCGAATGGCGTTTGCGCTGGCTCGCGACGGAAACTTCTTTTCGAGTTTAGCGAAGGTACATCCGCGCTTCCGAACGCCGCATGTTGCGACTGTCTGGCAGGCAATCCTATCGATCTGTTTTCTTTTGATCGGAGGAAATTTTCGCCAGCTGTTCACGCTTGCCATCTTTGCGGAGTGGCTCTCCTATATGGCGGCCAGCAGCTCGCTCTTTGTGTTCCGCAACAAAGGGATTGGCCCAGATCGTCGGCCTTCATATTGGCAGTATCCGCTGGCCCCAGCACTTTTTATTCTGGCTTCCGCGGCACTTCTTTACTACACTTTCATCAGCAACTTACGATACTCGGCCATGGGGAGTCTGATTATCCTGGCGGGTATTCCGGTTTACTACGGATTCGCCCTTCGTCGTAGGTCATGACCAGTCGCCGTTCAATTTCGGGAACCTCCCGCCCTCCATTTGCCCTTTGTTACTTAGGTACTACAGCCCGAGGAACGTTTACCGGTTTACGATTCTCCCTTAACCTGAGCATTCGTCCGGTCTGTCTCTTTCTGGCCCGGGTGTCGCGCTGGAGCTAAAAATGCGTTCGCAGTCTGATGTAGCCCTGACCCTAGGCCTGTTACCCGAAAAAAAGCGGGATTGGCGCACGTTTTTATTCAGCTATACGATGTGCGTGGCTTTGGTTGCATTGATGTTACTGGCCCGACTGATCTGGCCAGTGAGCATGACCACGCCAGCCAAATATTCAGTAACTGACGTGATCGTGCGACCAGACCTCGTCCCAGAAAAAATTGAAGTTGAGGTCAAGCCGAAAATAGCCAGGTTGCTTCCTGCAGTGAAGATGGAAGCACCGAAGCTGATCGTGCCGAAAGACCTGCCGCGTCAACAGCAAGCGAAACTTGAAGCTCCAAAGATTCAGCCGGCGCACTTTGACGCGCCAAAACTCGAACCAGTATCAGCTGCCATGCCCGCGAAAATCATTCATACCGGCGAATTCGGCAGCTCGGCGACGCCTACGGTGAATGCTCCGATTCAGAAAGTGCAGAGCGGGGGCTTTGGAGATCCTAACGGACTGAACGGACAGGCTCGGCAGGCGAAGTTAATGTCGGCGACGATGGGATCGTTCGACATGCCTGAGGGCGCCGGAACCGGCAATGGCACTGGCGGGGCCCGAGGAGTGAAGGGCACAATTGCAAGTGCCGGGTTTGGCAGCGGGATCGCGCAACCGGGACAAGGGGATGGACGTAAGAACGGACAAGGGGTCCAGGCAGCGGGCTTTGGGGCCCAACAGGTTGCAAGCGCTCCAAAGCATACTCTCGACGACACCGCCGCGGTGACTACGCAAGTGGAAATTCTGTATAAGCCAAAGCCGGTTTATACGGATGAGGCGCGGAGGTTGAATATTGAGGGGGAAGTGCTACTCGAAGTCGTGTTTGGGGCAAATGGCCACTTGCACGTAAATCGAGTGGTGCGAGGCTTGGGGCATGGACTGGATGAAGCCGCTGTGAGCGCGGCGAACAGAATCAAATTCAAGCCAGCGCAACGCAATGGATCGCCTGTCGATTCTCTCTCCATCGTGCATGTGATGTTTCAAACGGCCTCATAAGGGCCGAGGGCATTTGATCAGCCTTTGAGGAAAGAGAAATCGCACTCATGACGCGTTGGACACTGACGGTTCTGTTTTTGCTTTCGCTCAGCGCTGCTGCCCAGCAGGCGCCAAATCCTTCACAACCCGCGAGTGAGCAGTCCGCTTCGGTGCAGCCGGTTTCCGCGAATGCTCCGGCAGTTGCGCAGCAAGCGGCGAGAACTCCCGCCAGCACGGACCAGGTCGTCGATCAGATTATCGAACGTGAGCACGCACTGATCACCTTTCTCTCCACGCGCAAGCCAATCGTCGAGACGTACCTCCAGAATCTAGTGCCGGATGCCAAGCTTGGCGCGGTCCCAAAGGAAGATCATTATTTTCTTGGCCGCCTCGACATGGCCGAGACCATTGAGCGTCGAGATTTTCTGGCGTCGCAGGCCAGTTTGCAAAAGTCGCTGCTGGGCGGAGTGACTAAGCTATTTCGGATTCAATATGAGCCGATGGGTTTTTCGTGGATGGTTTTTGCCGACCGGCAGAATTTTGACCGCGCCCATTATGATTTTAAGTATGTTCGCCGTGAATTCCTCGGCGATGTGCGATGTGTGGTGTTCGACGTTAAACCAAAGACCGGCGCCGGCAAAGGCAGGTTTGAAGGCCGCATCTGGGCCGAAGACCAGGATTTCAATATTGTGCGGCTGAACGGGACATATGTTCCGCGTCCGAAGAATGCTCAGTTTTTTCACATGGACAGCTGGCGGTTGAATCTGGTCGCCGGCTACTGGCTGCCAGCTTATATCTACAGCGAGGAAGGCGACTTCAGCTACGGCTCGAAGGACAAGATGGCGTTCAAAGCCCAGTCGCGAATTTGGGGATATGATCTGGCCAAGAACAATCGCGAAGATGAGCTGACCGATCTAAAGGTGGATGCAGTAAAAGACGAAAGCGCGGTGGCGCAAGATCTGTCACCGCTCGAAGCGCAGCGCGAATGGCAAAAGCAGGCGGAAGACAACGTGGTGGAGCGTTTGCAGGATGCAGGTCTGCTGGCGCCACGCGGCGATCTGGATAAGATCCTGCAGACTGTGGTGAACAATATTGCCATCACAAACAATATTGATCTGCCACGTCCGGTCCGCTGCCGCGTGATGCTGACATCACCGCTCGAGACCTTCAGCGTGGGCAACACAATAGTGATCAGCCGCGGACTGATCGACACCTTGCCGGATGAAGCGAGCCTGGCGGCCATGCTTGCTCACGAGCTGGCGCACATTGTGCTTGGGCAGAACCTGGGCAGCAAGTTCGCATTCAACGATCGCATGCTGTTCTCTGACGAATCGACATACCAGAACTTCGGATTCAGGCATGATCCCGAAGAAGAAACGGCAGCGGATGCCAAAGCGATTGAGATGCTGAAGAATTCGCCATACGCGCAGAAGCTCGCGTCGGCGGGCCTTTACCTGAAACAACTTCAAGCACGGGCTCCGATGTTGGCGGCGTTGCTCACGGCGCACCTGGGCAACAATTTCGCGGACAGCAAAGGACAGGTCACTCGCTTGTCTGCTCTTATGAACAGCGCGCCCACACTTGATGACGAGAAATTGGATCAACTCGCGGCCCTGCCACTCGGCGGCAGAGTGAAGCTGGATCCGTGGGAAGATCGGGTAGAGATGATCAAAGCCGCGCCAATGACGATCACTAACGTGCGCGACAAAATGCCGTTTGAACTTACGCCATTTTTCCCGAGATTAACGCGACTGAATAGCGCGGCAGAGAATGGTTCGGCGGACGAGGGCATGGCGCAGAATGCAACGCCTAAATAAATGCATTGGAACATCTTTTCAGAATCGAATGGCCAGCCATAGCGTCGAAACCAGGACCATCAGTATGGCTGTACCGAATATCAACAGCAGCACTTCGCTGAACATATCCGGCTTCATCAACTCATCTCTTCGCATCTCGACCCCCAAGTCATCGCTCGAAAGATATCCCTTCCATCCTCTCGCGTAAATCGCAAACTTACGATCAGGTGGATTCCTGAGTTACGGCCCTGGAATCGCCTAGTGGGAGTACAGGCAGCAGGGTAGAAAACCATGCAAATCTTTGCATCCAGAGGGCTCGGAATACCGCATTAAGGGCACGTATTTTTGCGTTTATACTTGGCGCGGCTGGGAACAGCGCTCTTATTCCTAACGTATTCATACCAGGAGAAACTTATGCAGAGCCGCATCACCGGTACCACCATGCCCGTACTCGAGTTCGTTCTTGATCCGAATGAGTCGGTCATCTCGGAGGCGGGAGAGCTATCGTGGATGGGCAGTTCCATCCAGATGACCACGCACACCCAATTTGCCGGAGGCGGCGGGCTGTTCGGGGTGCTAAAACGAGCGGCTGGCGGCGGGTCGATTTTCATGACTGAATATCGCGCTTATGGCGCACCCGGCGAAGTGGCGTTTGCTACCAAGCTGCCAGGGCATATTGTGCCAGTCGAAGTTTCGCCAGCGCACGAACACATGATTCATCGTCATGGTTTTTTGTGCGCTACTCCGCAGATTCAAATTTCAGTCGGATTTCAACAATCGTTGGGCGCGGGAATCTTCGGCGGGGACGGGTTTTTGCTTCAACGCCTTAGTGGGCAAGGCATGGCGTGGCTCGAACTTTCAGGAGAACTGGTGGTGCGCGATCTGCAGCCGGGTGAAACGTTGCGGGTGCATCCCGGACACGTAGGCGCATTCCAATCGAGTGTGTCGTTTCAGATCACGACTGTGCCGGGGATAAAAAATATGATCTTCGGCGGTGATGGAATTTTTCTGGCCTCGCTCACTGGGCCAGGAAGAATCTGGCTGCAGACGCTGCCCATTGCCAAGCTGGCACATGCCATCGATAACTACTTGCCTCACGAATCGAGACGCACGGTCGAGGGCGGAGTGGTGGGAGGAATCGTGGGTTCGATTCTGGATGGGATGAAATAGAAATGCTTCCTTTGTGAACCTTCGTGTCCTTTGTGGTTATTGCTTTTAGAAGCTTTAACCACGAAGGACACTAAGGTACACGAAGGAAAATCAGTGGTCCCGCTTCATACTTGCACGGGCGAGGGCGCCCGCGCCTCCATATCAACGTAGGCTGAACTTTCGTAATTTTATTTGGGCGGAGGGGGTGCGCTACTTTGTAAGCAGACCCTCCGCCCATGTTTCTGAAACGCAATTTCGAGCCTGACAGGCGTCGTCGTAAGCGCCAACTGCTGAACACGTCTGTCCGGGTATTTACCGATTCGGGTCCGATTGAAGCACTGGGAATCAATATCAGCGACGTCGGCATGTCACTGTTCACTATCGCGAATTTGCCCATCGATTCGCGCATTCAGCTTGAATTGCTTCTTCCTCAATCGACTGAGCGGGTGCGAATCTGGGGGACCATTCGCCATCGCGCGCTTTACTTGTATGGTGTCGAATTCCTGGTGGAACCTGATCGGCACTCGACATCGCCTTGGGGTGACATCCAGCCGTCTCCGGCACGAACCTGAAAACATTCGCAATCATCGAAACACAATCGCAACTACGAGCCCTTATCCGGATTATGTACGACTTCGTAACAGCAAGAATCCCGCCCAAGCAAAAGCTTGAACGGGTGCCCGGACTTCGATTCTCTGAAGCGGGCTTCTCAATCAAACACCGATCTCAAAATTCGTTGCCATTTACTGGCGCTCGCAGGTGACGTCGTTGTTCCAGTCGACGAATGCGCCATTCGGATTATCTCTCCAGGCCCAGACATGCAGCTCGAAAAATGACGGAATGCCGAATCGGTTGGGAGCATCGACGAACTGGAAATCTTGTCCCTCAAGCTGTGGCGGAGCATTGTCGTGGGCGGCGAGCCAGGTCACTGCATCCACGATGTACTCGACTCCCACCAGTCGCCGAGCATTTCCAACCGGTTCGTAAATCAGAGCCTCGGGATAACGCTCGTCGAGCAGTCCGTCTCCTACCAGCCCCAGGTTCAGGTAGTGAATCCCCATAGCTCCGTGGTCCGGACCGCTGACGCATCCAAACAGCGGAGCGTAGCCGGTGCCTTTGAGGTTGTTGACGTTGATGAATTGCGCGGTGTTCGCACGGACGATTTGCACCAGCGTTGCCGGAGCGTGGTCGTGACCGAAATCGCCGGCCATCGCGAAAATTGGAGCGGCGATCACAAGCGCATTCAGTACCGCGATGCGCAGCATGCCCAACGCGGGCTTCAAGATTGAATCGGAACTTTGCATAAAGATTATCTTTCTCCTTTTTTTTGTTTGTTTGATTTCAGCCACGTCTTCTTCTGTTCGGCCCTCGTAATCCGGTTCAGCTACATTCGTTCCGCCGTCACTGAGACCGGCACTCCATTGACCAGTGAATCGAAAACTGGCGAATGCGCAGGGCCCAATTTCGCGATTTCCTGCAATTGGTCGTCTGGCACGTCGGCTTTGATTTTGAAATTGACACGAATGCCCTCGAATCCTTTGCGGACATTTCTGTCGAGCTCCAGAAAACCGTGCAGATCGATGTCGCCCTCGAGAGACGACTCGACTTCTTCAATGTGAATGCCCCTCGCGGCGGCGTGATAGACCATTGAGGTTGTCAGGCAAGAAGCGAGCGCGTGGAGGAGATATTCGACCGGGTTGGCAGCCATATCTTTACCAAGCAGGATTGCCGGCTCGTCTGCTTCGAGCACAAAAGGCTTGGGGTGCGATAAGTCCTGAGTGGCTCCGTAGAATCTGTCGACGGTTGAGCGGTTCTGACTTCCGCCCTCCCATTGGTTGTGAATGCGAAAATTGAATTTCGCAATTGCTGGAGTGGCTTTTATTGCGTCGATAGTGGTAAAGAGATCGTCAACCATGACTTCGTTGATGATTGTTGAAAACTTTTTAGCAGTTGCCATGTTCGTGCTCCTTGTTTCGTTGTTTTAATGTTGCATGCGACGAATCTGAAGGTAAGCGCAAACTCAGCTTGCAACAAGATGGCAGATATGCCATTGTAGGTAGGTACTTACGCCACGCCAGTTTTTAACCGTCCTGAGCCTTCGCGATGAAAGAGATTACCATCCTGCTTCTCGATCAGATGTTTTCTTCCACGGCGATCGGTCCGATGGAGGTCTTCCGGCACGCTGGGTCGCTGTGGAACATACTTACGGGAACGCGTTGCGCACCGAGCTTCCATGTAACGACGGCGTCGGCCGATGGACGTCCAGTGCAGTGCGATGGAGGAATTCAGATTCGGCCGAATGTGGCACTGAAAGATGTCGGCAAGACCGATCTGATTTTTGTTCCAACAACCGGGCTCAGCGTGGATGATGTGGTCGAGCGGAATGCGCCGATCGTGCCCTGGTTGCAGCGCCGCAGCACTCGCGGAGTGGATGTCGCCAGCGTGTGCTCCGGAGTTGGTCTGGTAGCGGCCGCTGGCCTGCTCGATGGCAAACGCGCGACTACGCATTGGGGATTAGCTGAGCGTTTTAGAGAAAAATATCCGCGAGTAAAGTGGATGCCGGAGCTGATGGTGACTGAAGACCACGGTTTCTATTGCGGCGGCGGGGTCAATGCGTCGCTCGACCTCAGCCTGTATCTGGTTGAACGCTTCTGTGGCCACGAGATTGCCATGCAGACCTCCAAGGCATTGCTGATAGAAACTCCTCGGGCCTGGCAATCCGGGTTCGCCATCGTGCCGCTTAAAACCGATCACACCGATGACAATATTTCCAGCGCTCAGGAATGGATGCACAAGAATTTCGCCAAGACCTTCTCGCTCGAGGAGCCGGCGCATCGGGTTGGCATGAGCGCAAGAAATTTTGTGCGCCGCTTCAAGGAGGCGACTGGCGATAGCCCATTGACGTACCTGCAAAAATTGCGGATTGCAGCCGCCAAGCGAATGCTGGAGAGCAATCATCGCTCCATGCAGGAGATCAGCGAGGCAGTCGGTTACCAGGACCACGTGTTTTTCCGCACCCTCTTTCAACGCCACACGGGCGTATCACCAAGCGCGTATCGGGAAAGATTTGGAATCAATTAGTCCCTATTCTTTTTAAGATCAAATCTTGTTTCGGAGAAATCATGGACATCAGATCGCTTCAGAAACCCTTAAAAGACCAATATCGGCGCGATCCCAGCAGTTCGCGCATAACCCTGAGCGCGAAAGGTTCGGAAAACGAGACTCCGTTATCCTGCTCCGTGGACATTGGGCGGGCAGTTTATCAGGCAGAAGCTCATAAAGGAGTTGGTGGCACCGGTATGGCAGCGTGCTCCGGCGATCTTCTGCTCGGAGCGCTGGCCGCATGTGCGCAGCTCACCTGCCAACTGGTGGCGACGGCAATGGGCGTTCCGACTCAGAAAATCGATGTCACCGTCGACGGCGACATGGATCTATCCGGCACGCTTGGAATCTCGAAAGAGGTGCCAGTGGGCTTTGAATCCATTCGCGTCAAGTTCAATATCGATGCGCCACAGGCGACACCAGAACAAATACGCGGATTGCAGGAAAAAACTGAGCAGTATTGCGTGGTCCTGCAAACCATGTTGCATCCGCCGAAAATTGAAAGTCGATGGAACTCGGCGAATTAAGTTTTTAGGGGCTGGATCTTTCAGGAAGTGAGTATGACTAGAGGAGTGCCGCGGGAGAAGCTCTCAGAAAAATAGAAAGGCTGCGACATTGGTTATGCTCTAGCTACCAGCTCCTGCGAGGAAGCCAACAGCGTGGAGACATGCACCGTCGCAGCCCTTGATGTGATCACCGCTTTCGCGGTTCCAAACCCCAACTGCTCCTCGCAGAGTCAGTCGGTTTTTTCGGGTCTGGCCGCCCTTCAGGTTGCCCTGCTTGGCTTATCACTCAGCTTACTTCGGACTGGCTAATTTTATTTTGCCAACCCTTTCAGCCGTCGACGAAAGTTAAATTAAATTCTGCTGCTCTCAATGTCAATTTCAAATCCGGCCGTACATTGAGATTTCTGTGGATGGTTTGTGCAAAACAGCTTTCATCCTAGGAAAACCAGGAAACAACTCCGACTAAAGTACCTTCGCAGGGTCTTGACTGTCTGATTCTGGTCGCGCATTGTTGATTCAGCATCTAAAAACAGTTCGAAAAATGTCAGATCTCGTTGCGTACGTCGATGGAGGCTCTCTGGGAAATCCGGGGCCGTCGGGTATTGGGGTAATCATTGACGGCTGCGACGACGGACCGATCAGGATCCAGAAGTGGATTGGGCACCAGGACAACAATGTTGCTGAATACCTGGCGCTTTTAGAGGCGCTGCAACGCGCGCTGGACATGAGCGCTCGTGCTTTACACGTGTATTCGGATTCGGAAATCGTAGTCAAGCAAATGCGTGGCGAGTATTCCTGCCGCAGCTCAAGACTCTATTCGCTCAACTGGATCTGCCGGAAGTTGGCGCGTTCGCTGCAGTTTTCGATCTCTCATGTCCCGCGAGAGAAAAATCGCGAAGCCAATAGCCTGGCCAGCAAGGCCGCCAGAAATCGAATTTAATCGCCGGACATCCACAAAATCGACGCAAAAAATAAGGCGGCTTCCGCCGCCTTTCAGTTCCCAAATTTTTCAGACACTCACAACATCTTGACGCTATCCACATGGATGGACTCGCCGCTAACTTCGCCAGTTACGGCAACATGATGGCCTTCATGGCCGGTCAGTGCGTCAGGGTTCGAGACGGTCAACACCTTCTGGTCGCCGTCGGTGACGACAACCATACTCGCTCCTGCCTTGATACATTTCTTCGTGCATTCCGCGGCCTTGGCGTTCGCGCCCTTCGCTCCGCATTTGGAGTCGGAAACGTAACCTTTGACCGTGGTAGCGTCGCTCGCAAATGAAACGCCGGCGAACATGAACATAACCGCGAGCGAAGTGCAAAGTAGTAGAAGCTTTCTCATGTCAGATATCTCCTTAGCTGAGCGGCTAGGCCGCGATTGATAATCTCCTTCGAAAGCAGGAGATCTTACAGGTTTGGAAACCTAAATCGCCGCAACTATACCACAGGCTAAATTCGGAGTTGTAAGCGGCTTATCTCCGAGCCGAACGGGTATCGGGCTGGGCGACCGCCGGACGATCGGGCGCCACGTAAACCACTTCGCCGGGACGGGCATAGTGAAATTGCTCGCGAGCTTCTTTCTCGATTCTTTTGGGGTCAGATTTCAGTTCGGTGACCTGTTGCGAATATGCAGCGTTTTCTTTTTCAAGCTGACCAATCTGTTTTTGCAGCGTCTGGTACTCCGTGCGCTTCGCACGATAGACGGTAACGCCGTTTGCACCCAACATGGCGTGGATGAAAATCCAAATGGCGATGACGGCGACTGCGCCGGTTGCGGCCCGGCGACGCACCGCATAGACCTTTTCGAGAAACGGAGCGGCATAGGCCCGCGCTCTTTCAGCCCATGCCTCGGCGTGGTCCGCGCCCTGCAGCAGTCTCCTAATCCGATGTTCGGGAGAAGGAACGATGCGGATTTTCGGGATGTTTATTCGAATATCCATTGCTTGGCGGCCGCGCTTAGTTTCTGCAACTCCTGTTCACTCGGCGCTTCAGAATACGCTCGAACGACTGGCTCAGTGCCTGAAATCCGATAGCAGACCCATGAGCCATCAGCCAGCACCAGCTTTAAGCCATCTTTGCGCACAACTTCGCTGACCCGCTGGCCACTGAAGTCCTTCGGATCAACCCGTAACTTCTCAGTAAACTTGGCTTTGACCTCGGGGGTCAAGCGGAAGTTCTCGCGCATGGGGTAGAAGGAACCAACTTTGACAAATAATTCTTTTAATTGCTGCCCAAGTGATTTTTTCCGCTGCGCCACCATTTCGCAGCAGAGCAGCCCGGCCAGGATTCCGTCCTTCTCGGGAACGTGATGGCGGATGGAAAGGCCGGCGCTCTCTTCGCCGCCAATGACAATTTTGTCCTGCTTGATGAGCTCGCCGATGTATTTGAAACCGACCGGGGTCTCATACAACTCAACTTTGTGATATTTCGCTAGGGCGTTCACGAGATTAGTGGTGGCGACCGACTTGCCCACGCCGTTCTTCCAGCCACGGCTTTCAACCAGATAGTCGAACAGCAGGGCGATGATGTAGTTGGGCTGTAGAAATGTCCCGTCTTCGTCCACCACGCCGAAGCGATCGGCGTCACCATCCGTGGCGATTCCAATATGCGCTTTTTGCTCGCGCATCGTTTCACGGAGAGCTTCGAGCAGATGGTCATCGGGCTCGGGTGCATGGTTGCCGAACAGAACATCACGATAGTCGTGAACTGTGGCGACCTTGACGCCTGCTTCGCGCAAAAGCGAGTCTGAGTAGCCGCGAGCTGCTCCCCAAAGCGGATCGAAGACCACGCGCAGGCCGGCTTTCTGAATTGCGTTGGCATCGATGGCTTCGCGCAGACGCGCGAGATACGGTGGCTTGGGATCAAGATTCTTAGCGGTAGCTTTGGACTTGGCGTCCGCACTTCCCTGTTCGCCGGAAGCGATTTCTTTTTCGATGTGCTGCGTGACCTCGGGCAGAGCGGGGGCGCCATCGGGGGTGGAAAATTTAATGCCATTGTATTCAGGCGGATTGTGGGAAGCGGTGAAGTTAATTGCGCCATCAGCCTT
>DATNAF010000100.1:0-6916 GCA_035572845.1 Terriglobales bacterium | reverse complement strand
ATCATTAATTTTAAAGACGTGTCTTATCGACCACCTAAATCCTGCTCTGCCTTTGAGTCCGGGTGGGACGTCCGAGTTTCATTCTCCAGGAGCATTTAAGTGGCGTGATTAAGGAATTTGTTCTTCTCTGCGATCTTTGCGCCGGTTTTCTCTGCGCTCTTTGCGCTTAAAAGCTTTGCTCAGGGTTAGTCCTGGGCTAATGGAGACTCGAAGTCTATTTCGATAACAGCTTTAAAATTTCTTCATGCCCTTTCGCCGCCGCCATGTCCGCCGGGTTCTTTCCATCGTTGCTTCTTGCCTGAGGATCGGCGCCGTGCTGCAGCAGGTCACGCGTCATCTCCACATCACCGTTCTGCGCTGCTTCATGGAGCGGAGTCCAGCCGCCTTCCTGCTGGACATCAGCCGGAGCGTCATTTTCGAGCAGCAAGCGAACTATTTCTCGATTGTGCGCAGCTGCCGCACTGTGTATCGGGGTCACTTTCATCGCGTTCTTTGAAGCCGCGGAAACATCTGCAGCATTTCGGATCAAAATCCGCGCGATCTCGGCGCGCCCGAAAAATGCAGCGAGGTGCAGTGGAGTGAACCCGTCCGGCGACCAGCTCTTCGCGGATGCAGGATCGTTCTTAAGTATTTCCGAAACTTTGTCGGCTTTCCCGGCAGCCGTCGCCTCGAAAATATCCAGGTCCGACTTCGCCGCAAGAAGCAAGTCGGCAATTTCAGCTCGGCGATAGTAGAACGCGAACATCAGCGCCGAAACGCCACTCGCGTCTTTGGCTGCGGCGAGAGAGGGATCGTTTTGCAGCAGGCTGCGAACTTTTCCAGCGTCTCCAGCTTGAACTGCGGATATCACGTCGGGGTGGGCGTGCATGGAGGTCCTCGATTTTGTTTACTGTAGAATCCGCTTCCCGTGGATCACACTGGAGATGATGATTCTATTTCCTTGGATTCGATAAATGATTCTGTAGCTGTAAGCAAGAAGTTCGCGAATTTCGTCAGTGTCGAACTCGGGTACTTTGCGCCCGGACCGCGGAAATTGGGAAAGCATTTTCGTCTGGGTGATGATGTTCCCCACCACAACGGCGGCATAAGCGGCGGGGTCCTTTGCAATGTAATCGGCTATTCCGTCGACGTCACGCAAGGCTCGGTGCGACCAAACTACTTCGGCAGCCATTTGCTCAGGCGAGCTTCCACTTCTTCCTGGGACAAAGTGCCGTTTGCGTCCGCGTCTTCGAGACCGAGGCGCACCTTCTGCACTACGTATAGGTGGTATTGCACGTCCTCTATAGAGCAGTCGTCCGGAAGCTTGTTGAGGAGCCGTTCGACGTCTTGCTTGGCATTGCTCATGTCGGAACCAGAATATCATCGCATACTGCAAATGATAGAACGGCAGGATGACAACAGTATCCGACGCACCTACTCTCTAGAATGTGGGGACAGCTGCCCTCGGCTGTCCAGCGGCGGACCGGCTTTCGAGGACCGCAATCCCCGTCGCATATAATTACTTCGTAGGCAGCTGGACCGGACGGCCGCTCGCGCTTCGTCAAGAAGTGCGGGAGGAAAGTCCGAACTCCACAGAGCAGTGTGCCGGATAACGTCCGGGAAGCCGATCTCAAAGTCGGTTGACGGCTAGTGCCACAGAAAACATACCGCCCCGCTGTTCCGCTGAGCTTTCCCTAACCCGGCGAGAGTTGAGAGGAACGGCGAGGTAAGGGTGAAAAGGTGCGGTAAGAGCGCACCGCCGCCGCAGTAATGCAGTGGGCAGGGCAAACCCCACACGGAGCAAGACCAAATAGGGAGGGAGCCTATGCGAAGCGCAAGCTTCGCTGGGCGCGTGCCGGCTCGGCGCGCCACAACCTCCGGGTAGGTCGCTTGAGCTACGCAGTAATGCGCAGCCCAGAGGAATGGCCGTCCCGCAGGAGCAATCCCGCGGACAGAATTCGGCTTACAGGTCCAGCTGCTTTCATCTATTTTGTTTTCTGTACGTTACTGAATTCGCCTTAACGAATGTGACGGTGGTGGGACTGTCGATTCTAGGCCGAGATCGTTCTCCGTGAACGAGCGGAGTCGTTCGCGCAACTCTTTTACAAAAGGCGTGTAGTGCCTTTCCACTGTTTCAATGGTATCGCCCAGCAGTTTGGCTGCGTCGTAGGGGCTCGGCGGGTGACCCGGCTCTTGGTCTCGCCGAAGCGACCAACACTGCGGGTGCCCCGTCCTTCGCGTCCGTTGCGAAGGGCGGGAGCCACAAATGCCTGTAGCGACGTAGCCTGGCCGTGACGAACAATTATGGTACAAGCTGCATCGTACCCGCCCTTGCAGAGAACGCAAGGACGGGGCACCCACAGTTTTCGGAACGGTAAGGATACGAAAAGGCTGAGTCACCCGCCACCGCGACAAATCTAACTGCGGACTCCCGATTCCATCCGCCATCGGGAATATATAATCACGCCGGGCTTCTGACACACCACGGAGGAATGGATGAGTTCAGGACACGAAATTGATCGCCGCACGTTTATGAAGATTGGCGGTACGGCGCTTACGGCAAATCTTGTCCCCGGCTTAGAGGCTGAAACTAAATCGCCTGGCGAAACGCCATACCCCGTTAAGTGGTATCCATTTTCGCGCAAGCCTGACTCGGACACTTGTTGGGCACTTTCAGTCGGGCCGGACGGGCGGATCTATGCGGCGGCTTGCGCCGAGAGTGTACCCGGCGGCATAGTGGAACCCGTTCGTTACAACGAAGAGCACGATGACCTGGATTACCTCTTCAATCTCGCCGAAATGGTGGACGATCCTGCCGACTCCGGCCGCGCTACACAATGCAAAATTCACTACAGCTTCGCTCCGTCGATGCACGATGGCGTGCTGTACATGGCGACGCACCTTTCCGGCCCGCCTATCGATCTGCCTCGCTATTCGCCATGGTATTCCTGGCATGATCCCAAGCGTTGCTTTCGCGGTTCCGCGCTGCTTGCCTTCGACACCCGCAACGATCGCGTCCTTTGGTGGGACACGCTGATCCCGAAGGAAGGCTGCCGCTGTCTTCTGCATGACGAAGAGCGCGGCCTGCTCTATGCCATGAGCTATCCTCGCGATCACTTCATCATCTATGACCTTCACACTCGCAAGCGGCGGGACATTGGCCGCATTAGTTCCATCAATCCTCAAGCGCTGTTCCTCGATAAGCAGCATCGGGTCTGGACCAGTAGCGACTATGGACGGCTGGTGCGCTATACGCCAGAGACGGACCGCCTGGAAATCTCTCCCGGCCTGCTGGCCCATGATGCGAATTACCAGAGCGGCTGGCACAGCGTGTTCTATGACGTGGCGCCCTCGCCCGACCGCGAATGTGTCTACGCTTCCACTTGGTGTCCCAATCCTCACCTGATGCGCATCTGGTTAAATCACGGAGATTGGCCGCGAGTTGAGGACCTCGGACCGGCAACACAACCTCGCGACACCACATTCCCCGTGGATATGTTCACAGACCACTGCGGCGGGTTGACCTTCGCGGGCGATGGGAATCTCTATTACGTGGCTTCCCGCTGGCGTGATCCGAAATATAACCCGATGCCGGGGAGCGGCAAAGAGCTTCAGGGTGTGGTGTGGCGCCTGGATTCGCGGACGCTTGAGCGGACGGAAGTGACACAGCTCAAGCATCCCACTGGGGTTGCAAATTATGTTTCTCGCGGCGCAGTGGACCACAACGGAGATTTGTTCTTTGGCCACGTTGGAAATCGCCCTTCAGGGATCTTTAAAGTTTCAATGCCGGCTGCGCGCAAAAGAAAAAATGCGCACCTGCCCATTCGGATGTGGGGCTAAAAGGAGATTACGAGTATGCAAACAGAGGGCAGATTCGATCCCAATTCGCCGGCCATAAAAGCGTATGAGAACGAGCTTGCGCACCAATTTGTGCGCGAAGGCTTCATGGTCGCATTTCCTACGTGCCTGCCGGGCATGACTACCCCAATTACCCATGACGAGTGTCACATCACCGCACTCGATATCGATTCAGAAGGAAAGATCTACGGCGGAACCAGCGGGCGCCAGGCACACCTTTTCGTAGCCAGGTTCCACGACCTTACCGGGGTCGTACTGGATGCCGGCGCTGTGCCTGATTCAACGAACTCGGTAGCTGTCTGTGCCGGCGCATCCCGCGGCATCGCGTTCGTGAACGGAGCACGCGGCGGTCGTGCCATTGCCATTCCGAAGATCGATCTCGCGCAAGACTGGATTCAGGAGTGGGGCCTGTCGCCGCCGGTTCTCCAGGATCTCGGACCATGCGTTGCAAACGAGCCGGTGGTCCACGCGATCTGCGATCCGTCCCGGAACACCGTGATCGGTGTAACCACCGGTCATCTATTTACTGTGGAGATCGAGTCGGGAAAAGTCTCCGTTATCGGAGAGGTATCAGGCCGCGGTCGTCTGGGGCTGGGCAGTTCCGGAGTTTTCGGCCAGGATGACGGTGCGCGACTCTGGCATTTCGATCTCGCTTCCGGCAAGATCCGCCGCGCGGCCGTCGATTTACCCGAAGGCGAATGGAATTCCGGGCTGCGCTGGGCTCGCGGCGGTGATCCTGGACGACTCCTTACAGCCGATGATGCCGGGCGCATATTCTCTTTTGATGAAAAGCATGGCTTCCGCTCGATTGGCAAAGCTCATCTAGCCCCGGTCGGGCTTATGGCGATGACTCCAGATGGCAGGCTTTTTGGATTCTGCGGAACCGAAATCGCGAACCTCTTCTGCTGCGACACAGTTTCCGGCAGCTTGAGCAATCTCGGGGTTGCCGCTTCAGTTCTTGAAAAGCGGCGCTATGGCTATCAGTTCGGCGACGCGGTCGTCGGGCCTCAAGGTGAAATTGTCTTCGGCGAAGACGACAATGACGGGCATCTCTGGATGTATTTCCCGAAAATCAAGAGCGTGACTCGACCAGCGTTGTAACGAACTCGTCGCCCACGGTGGCATCGTGCAGGCCCGTGCCTAATGCGCCGCCCAGAGGAATGGCCGTCCCGCAGAGGCAATCCCGCGGACAGAATTCGGCTTACAGGTCCAGCTGCTTTCATCTAAGTTACTTGAAATGAAACCCAAGTCCGAGCAAAACCAAAAAAAACATCGCAAAGTGCCCGGACTCAATCAGTGACGCTTGTTGAAAGTAGGCTCATAGCACGGGGACATTCGCGACTGTCAGGAGCGTGGGTGCCTTGCCTGCTGGGAATGGCGAGCCAGAAACGGGCGTGAGAGCTCCCGTAGTGCCGTCAATGGTAAAGGCTAGGACGGTTTTGGCTTGGGGGTCCGCAGCGTACAGAAAAAAATTGGCGCTTGTCGAAGTCGGAGTTACGGCCAGATCGCCGAGCGAGGTTGCCCCATGGTAGGGGGAGCCGCTCAATGGCGTCAGACTTCCGGAATTGCCGTCGACAATGAAGCCGGAGATCGTTTTATCCTGAACATTCGCGGTATATAGAAACTCTGTACCTGCGACGAACGTTACAGGCACAATTGCCATATATTGCGGAGCATTGCCCGTCGTGAAGGGTGAGCCGGGAATAGGCGTGAGGGCGCCTGTATTTGCGTCAATGGCGAAAGCTGCGATCTTGTTGTTGGCGTTGGTTGTTCCAACCAGACCTACATATAGAGTTTGATCATTGCCACTGATTGCCAGTGCTGACGGACCAGGAAAACTTCCGGCTGCGCCGGTGGCATATGGAGAGCCCGGCATTGGAGTGAGCGCTCCGGTGTTGAAGTCAATAGTGAAAGCTGAAATGCCACCCGCTGAATCATTCAGGTTGCTTACATACAAGAACTGGTTTTGGGAGCCTGCTACGACCGCCTCCACGGGAGTGTCGCCTGCTGGAAAAGGCGAACCTGGAACTGTATTAAGCGCTCCCGTCGGTGACTCGTCAGTGAGACCCGCAACCACGCCTGCATTGAGATTGGTGACATAAAGGTAGGAGCCACTGCTAACGAAAGGCGACACACCACCTGCACCCGGAGGTGTCCCACCCAGCGAAAATGGCGAGCCGGGGATGGCATTGAGCCCACCGGTCGATGAATTGATCGAGAAGCCCTGTAATGTATTGTTCACAAAATCAGAAACGTACAAACGGCCAAAGGTTATCGCGGCCGCCATTCCCAAGCTTTGACTCGGTCCCGCCATAGTAAGAGGACTGCCTAACGCTCCGGTAGACTGATCGATCTTGAAGCCGACGATTGCGCCGGGACTCGTGGCGTAAAGGAACTCGGGAGGGGCAGGACAGTTGTCACAAGTCGGCACGAGGGGACCATTTCCGAGTCCGCTTTTACCGCATGCTAAGCCTAGTGAAAGTGGCAACGCCAACACCATAGCTACAGCCCGCTTCAGGCATTCTTTTGTTTTCATGAATCCTTCCAATTGAAATCGGAATATGATTCCATTGCCAGGTCGAATCACTGAAGGATTAACTATCCGGCCGCGCCTGAGTTCTGAATGCTATGGAAACTCTGCAGATTGCGCACCCTCGTTAGCCGTGACGAATCTTACGGCTAACCCACTCGCGTTTCAAGGTAATTAGCGGAAAATCGCCATAGCGCGCATTGACGCTAATTAGGCGAATGAATGGCGCAAAGTTGTGCTATCGCCTGTTACAACAGAGTTATGTCTTCCAGCTAGCGAACGACAGTGGCTAGCATGTGGGTTGATAGAGGAGGCGTTCCATATTTGGCAAATTTGCCATTGGCATCGTTTAATGATTCGACGGCGGGACGGTCGAAGAGTGGACAACTCCTTTGCTCGCCTTCGTCGTTTTCGGGATGAAATACCCGCGACGTGCCTGCACTTTCAGGCCAGCGCGACTCAGTTTAACTTTCAATCGGTGATAACTACCGTTCTGCTTGGAATCATGCGGATAAAACTCCAGCAGGTAAAGGTACTCCGGGGTTGACG
>DATNAF010000099.1:0-13397 GCA_035572845.1 Terriglobales bacterium | reverse complement strand
GCGCAGCGCAGGGCGTCGGCGTGAAAGTCCCAGGACCCGCCGCGTTCGACCCGATGCGCTGGATCCCCGCCACTCGACCATTCCGAACCATCCTTCGGTGCGCCGTCGTAGTTGTCATGCCAGAGATCGCCGCAAAACTCCCACACGTTGCCATGCATGTCATAAAGTCCCCACGCATTCGGCGGGAAGCTCCCGACCGGCATGGTCTTCTCCCGCGAAACACCTTTTGCCGCTCCGCCGAAAGGATATTGACCGTCGAAGTTCGCCTGGGCTGACGATATCGAGCTTCCAAAGGAGAACTCTGTCGTTTTTCCTGCGCGGCAGGCGTACTCCCACTGCGCCTCACTGGGTAAGCTGTACGTGAAGCCATCGTTCATCGCGTTCAGTTTACGGATGAACTCCTGCGCGTCGTTCCAACTTATCTGTTCCACCGGACACAGTTCGCAGCCTCTGAACTGGCTGGGATTGCTCCCCATCACGGTCTGCCATTGTGCCTGTGTCACTTCGTAGCGCCCGAGGTAAAAGGGACTTCTGAGTGTCACCTGATGCCGCGGCTGCTCTCGCGTAAACCATTCCAGCTTCGCCGCCGTGCCCACATCGCGTTGCGCTTGCGCGTAGACCTCCTGTACGTCAGCATCCGTCGATCCCATCATGAAGCTTCCCGCAGGCACGTAAACCAGTTGCATGCCGATGCTGTTCCTCACAATCTTTCCGGCGCTCGGCGCGGTCGCCGTCTTCTTGACTGCCGCATCTGCTTGGCGAATGCCGGTGCTTTGTCCCTGCGAGTTTGCAAGCAAGAGCAAGGCAACACTCCACGAAACAAAGAGTGCCGGGAGTACCGCATTATTCGTTTTCATCGCAGATCCTTTCATCGCAGGGCCGCTTCTGAGAGGTATGCAACCTTGGTTCTGTTTCTTTTGAAACTGGATGCGGATCGGCGAGGCACTCGCGATCAAGTGGCCGAATTTCGGAAATAATGTGCTCCACGTTACGCGCAGCAGCCAGCGGGGGCAAGGTGAGGTTCAATGACTCGATGGTCTTATAAATTGACATTGGTGCTCCCTGGATCAAAACCAGTCCGCGCGGGAAAAATGACCGCGTGACTCGGAACGTCAAGATATGCGGATTTCTACGTCCTACCCCCTAGCTCGTCCCAGTTACACAGAAGTGTTCTCAATGACATAGCGTAGAAATCCGCTGTGCGGCGTGAACTTGTCGTACAGCGCACGTGCTCGATAGTTGTTTTCCCTCGTGTGCCAATAAACGCGAGCCCAGCCTTGGTGTTTCATTTCGGTGACCAGCCAATTCATCAAGAGCCTACCCACTCCCAAGCCGCGGTAATCTGCATCGACGATTAAATCTGACAGATAACACGAGGGAGTGATTAAAGAAGTATTCTCCTGAATTGTGTAATTGGCGATGCCAAGGACCTCACCACGAACCGACTCGGCCACAATTGCGTGGACAGGACTGTCAGGGTTCATGATGCGTTTCCACGTGCATTGAGTAACGCTCTCGGAAGGTTCCCTCTCGTAAAAGCGGGTATAGGCATCCCATAGACGGCGCCATCGTGATTCGTCCCGTGCTTCGATCCTGCGTACCCGAAATTTCGCTTTGATTGTTTTCATTCAGCAATCCGACTCGCGAGCAGATACGCGCCTTCCTCAAAGGGGCTCTTCCAGTTACCGCCTCTCTGGTTTAGCCATACCGTATCTAGCCGAATCTGTAGCTCACAGGTGGAGTTAGCGTCTCAAGATTTATGGGCTGCACTCAATCATCCGTTCAATGCGCGGTGCCGCAATGGCGAAGTAGTCCTCCGCCTTCAATGCAATCGAGCGATCAAGACGCGCGGCGTTGAAATACAGGTTTTCAGAACTTCGCAGTGTGGGATCGGCAATCAGCTCCAACTCCGTCGTAAAGCTGAAGGGGAGAATCGTTCCCGGTACACTTCCCGCGAGACGTTCCGCAATTTCCGGTGATGCAAAGGCGACATAGGTCGCGCCGAACATCCTCTTCACGGCACTAAGATCCAACCGCCGGTCGCCTGGAATGACCGCCAAGACGTACTTCGTTGTTCGCTTGCCAATCTTCGCAATCAGGACAATGCACTTGGCAGCATCTTTGAGATCGTTGCCTCTCATGGGGCTCACAACGTCTGTTCGTCCCTCCGAGGGATGCTCTATTAGGCGATATTGCACTCCACGTGCTTCGAGCAGACTAATCAATCGCGTGTAGGCATTATTGTCGACTTGAGTTTCGTTTTGCATGGCCCATCACCCTTGCCGGTCTTCGGCGCGGTTCGTTTGCGGATTTCCCGTCGGCAGTATGGATGCCGTTTCTGCCATCAGCACTACCGTCCGTTGCCGCGCATGGGGGCGGTGTTCAGTACCTTTTGGAATCACTACGGCCTGTCGCGGACCCAGCTCCATGCTGCGATCTCTCAGGTCGATCGACAACTTTCCTTCGATGACATAAAAATTCGTCCTCGCTGTCGTGCTTATGCCAGTGATATTCGCCTGCCACGACCCCTAGCCGCACCACCGAATTATTTACGCTGCAAAGCGTCTGGTTGTACCAGTGGTGTGGACATGCATCAGAAAGGCTCTTCTCATCAATGAGCTCCAACGCTCGAAAACGTACGTCGAGCAGAGTTACATCTCCGTATTGCGGTGCATCTGGCATGCCTTCAGTGCTTCGATCTCACCTCAACAATAACCGCCGAACTGGTCGCCGTCTTGAAGAAAGCAAGCCACTCTGGAACAATTGCAACAACTTGCTGCGGCCACTTTGAGGGGCCTCCCATCTGTTAAGCTCGCTCCCGAGGGGAGCCTATGCGCATCCGGTATCGCCCACTTCCCGCACGGGAAGAGTTCGCACTAGCGAGCGCCGCAAGCCCAAGTTTTCACTTTGGCGAGGCTTTCTATCCCCCGCGCCTTCATGTTGACGATCACGCTCATAAGAATCACAGCGTCACACTCGTGCTACAAGGATCACTGACCGAAACCTATGTTCGGAACCGCGCTGAACGCTGCCCGCCATTTACTGCGCTGTTTCGCCCTGCCGGAGAGCCGCATTGGGACATCATGGGGGATCGGGGCTCTCTCAATCTAGAGATTGAACTGATCGACGATGCCGTTTTTGGACTCGGCCGTTTGCGCCCATTGTTTGAACGTCCCACACGCTCTGAGCATCCGCGCGTCAGCGGAATCGCTCAACAGATTCACCTGGAACTAGGTATCAGCGATTCGGCACAATCAACCGTGCTGGAAGGGCTGACGCTAGAGCTTCTTGGCATGGCAATTCGGACCGCTCGTCCGACGCAGCGCTCCGCTTCATTCAGTTGGTTGAACAAGGCTTTCGAAGTTCTGAACGATCGTTTTCGCGAACCGGTTCGAATATCGGAATTGGCGGCAATCGCCGAGGTTCATCCCGTGCACTTCGCCCGCGTATTTCGCGCTCATTATGGCGTGACGCCGGGAGGCTACATGCGCCGACTTCGTCTGCAATGGGCTGCTCGACAGCTGGCCACGACCAAGACGCCCCTGAGCAAGATCGCTGCCGACGCCGGGTTTTCTGATCAAAGCCATTTCGGCCGCGTGTTCAAGCGACATTTTGGAATTCCTCCCGGCCGAGTTCGGAAGGATTGACTGAACAGACGAACGACTGCCTTCTCATTTAACGCCGTTATGCGTCTGGGACTGGCTACTATCGAGTCGCGCGAAAGACATAAAATCCGATGAGATCGGCACAATTGGCTCCCGATTCCAGGCGTTTATCGTCGTCTTCGAAGGCAAGAGTCAGCGATTTTTGTGGATACCTCACTAAGCCTTCTCCTCGGGTGAGTTCGCTGTGTTTGGAATGCTCAAAAACCTTACGAGATCTTTTACGATCTGCTTTTCGTGTGCGACTCGGTAGTTGCGGACCGACAGGATCGAAGCCTTAGCCGGCAAGGATGCAGATTGACTGAGACCCGTTGACGTGAGAACTCCCACAGCGACGAATAGGATTGCAAAGGCTTGCAATGGCACAAATCGCATGATGGATTTTTTTTACAGCTCGCGCGATAGTTCTTCACAGGCACAATTGGTGATGGAGCTGTATTTGCGTCAGCAATGTCCGCCTGTGATCCATGCTTTTTCCGTTCGGACTTACGCGCGACACGCCTCCCGCAAAGTTACCAGCCTGAATGATCCGGTGACAAACCCCATCTGGAAACGAGCAGAAGCCAAATACTGATTTCTGCCGAATTCATGGGAAACCGGACAGAATCGAATTGGGCAAGTGTTGCCGAGTACGGCCCCGGATACGCGATGTGGACGGCCCTCGCGATTCCTGTTGATAATTTCTTGCTAATGATCAACTCAAGATTAACATCACTTGAAAGAACGGTGCTTCGCGCGATCTGTGAAATGTATCCCTCGGATCGAGCGGCATTGGAAAACCAACTCTCCGCTGCTGTGATCGGCCGTCGCCAGAATACGGGCGCAGGTTTCTACACTGATTTTGAGGTTCCTTCAGTTCAGAGTGCACTATCCGGTGAGCGAATGAGGACCGGACCAAATGCCAAAATCGACGGGTTGGAACATGGAATGGGCTTCATCTTATGGCTGCATTGCGGCTACGTAACCACGCTGGAAGGGTACAGCTTTGGCGAGGACACTTCCTCAATCGACTTCGAAGCTGTAGGTTGTCAAATTAATTCGTCGTTGCAATTTTGAATGAGAGACGGGCCGCATTGAACCAAGTCAGACTGGCTTTTGCTGTCAGGGTACTTGGCTGTGGATAAAAGAGTTCTGCAAACACTTACTTCGAGTTTTGTCTCTGTACGATTTCTACCCGCAAGCGGTCACGGAGGTTGCGTGCAAAGAAATCGATGAAGGTTCCGAGGCGTTGGCAAGAGTTTGAAGCCAGCTTCAACGTGACTACCTCTTCGTTCCGCGCTCGGGCGTGCAACCTACGCAGCACCGCTGGGGCAGAGTCCACCGCTCGAATGTCGATCCAGGGGATGATGCTCCACCGAAAATTTCGGCGAATGCGAAGGCCCTCAGGAACAATCTCGAGCCGCCATCCCCAAACGCGGAATGCATCCCAGACGGCTAACAGCCCCAATCCGGTGCCTAGCGGCAAAGCAAGCCAAGAGGGGTAGCTACCCGGCCTGTTGGCTATTGAGACCAAGAGTCCAGCGCCACCCGCAGCCCAGATTAGAGGCTCAATCTGTTCACCCCAGGGTCGGCGCGAAATATCGAAGTGCGCAACTTTCGATCGAACTGCATCCGGGTTTTTGGACAAGCTCAAGATACCGGCACACGCATCATCTTCGCTGGCAATCGCCTTAAAGCCCAATGAGCCAAATTGTGAGGTGATTTCTCGAATACTTTGAGATGACTTCGCTTCGACGGTCACCAGATCCGGACCCCAACCCAGAATCGCAATACCTGCGCGTGAGCACAATGTGCGCACTTGAGGCAACCACTCCGGATCGGCTTTCTTCATGTGCGCAGTATAGCTGCCGGCGGAACTCGTTCAGAGTAACCGAGGTAATGTGCTTTTTGTCCAAGACACCGTGCAACGAACAGGTTACGTTTGGCTTGCCAGAATTAGGGACAGAAAGGATTGCTGAAGCTTCTGCAGCCTTGGACCAAATCAAAGTCAGACAGCTCGCATACGCCTCTGACGATCAATATGGAAGATGAATTTGACGGCCAATCGGGACGCAAGCAAGAACCCGCTTACGATTGTCAAGACGCCAACTGGGTAGAAATGAATTTGCTTCCCTGCCAAAGCAAATTTCAGGACCGAACCGATGAACACCATCGCCGCAAAAGCAAGTCTGATCAGCAGAACGTCGATGATGCCCATCCATCCTCGAGCCCTGATCCCTTCATTCCGGCGAGCGCCCAGTAATTGGCCAATGACCGCAAGAAATAACCCGAGCACTAGAAGGAGAGCTGAAATCTGCCGATGCGGCGGACAGCCGGGTGCGTGATAACCCAAAAAATCAAATGCGAGAAGCCACCCAGAAATCGCTGAGAATCCCATGCTCGCAATCACGGTCATGCCCAATCTGGCGGAATATGGTTTGTTAACTAAACCGTGCTGGTCGGCCGTGATTTGCGTCCTCGCCATACTGACTTTTCCTTTAAAGGCCCCCGATCAAGATTGAGCATTCTGTGATCACTCTATGAGGTTTGCCGTTAGTATCCCAGATGACCGATGTCACAATGACGGCCCCAGCCATTAATGCAGATCCAACGTCTAGTCCTCGCGAATTGTCAGTGAATTGTCCAAATTATTTTAGGAGCGCTCTGTCCTGCGCAATTTGATCCAAATTTCGAAGAGAAACGTGTACAAGCATGACTGCGTCATTGGTGCGATTACAAGTTGAAGCAATGAATAGGGCACGATCCAGGTCTCTTGCCAGAATTATCGTTTGGGTATGGTGGGTCAGTTGGTTTGTTATCTTTGGCGGATTCCTATGGATTGGCGCGGCAGAATGTCGGATACAGATTGCACCGAGGGCGCCGGAAGCCTACATTTCGACAGCGTTGCTGGTGCTCATAGCAGTATCGTGGGTGGTCTTTTACATCACTGACAACCGCGTGAAAGATCGCAATCCTGTAGCAGTGAGGCTGCTGATAACCATGGGCAGCATCCTCACAGTGTTAACGATCTGGGCGATTGCGTTCTTTCTCGCGTTAGCACCGAAACTTCAGCAGCCCAGCAATGTTTCCAAGTTGGATAGCTCCAGCTATACATTCAGCATTGCCTCTACCGCGAGTGGAGTTCTTGTTGACGTGAGATCATTCGATTTCCCGCTTGCTTTGTTCGGTCAATGCCATTCGCACCCGTCCGACTCCGACCAGGGAAATTCAGATTGCGAACAGAAGTGCTCTATCTTTACTTGCTCGACAAACGTCTAATCCGCTGTCGCAGAATGGATATGGAAGCGACCTAGACCTGGAGTTACTAGTCCTAGTCAAAAAGCAGACCTTGCTCCGGCGCTGGGGCGCGTGCCCGCCGCCGCGCGCGCCACTGTGCTTCGGGCTTTTCGCCGAACACCAAAACCGATTTGGAATTCAGGACAGATTCAATGAGAGCGGTCGCGGGCTCGACCTTATCGGCATCGCTGATCGATGCAATCTCAGGCTCGACTCCCATGTGGTCGCTGCGCGTTGGTGTCGGAAACAGCCGTTGGTGCTCGCGGTTAAGTTGCTTCCAAACAGCGTCCGCGGATTCGCCGATGCCGTTCTTTTGCACCAGTTCCTTCGCCATCGAAGTAAGCATGTCCTCGTCCTCATCCAGAGTCTGGAGACCTTGGTCGGCGAATTTGCCTTCCATGGCCAGCGCCACCAGGAGCTTCTTTCCCATGAGACGAAGACATTTGGCTTGCATGGTGTTTTCGTAACATAGGAACTTCACCCGCACCGGCTGCCGCTGCCCGATCCTCCACGACCTCCGGCTGGCCTGGCGCAGCGTGTGCAGCGAGTACCCGGACTCGTAGAAGATGATGGTCGGCGCGAACAGGAGATCGAGTCCGGTTTCCACCAATTTGGGATGAGCGATGAAGACCTGAACTCCTTCTTTGAGCCGCCGCTCATACCAGGCTTCTCGCTTGGAGGTATCGATATTGGAGCGCATGATTGCGCAGGAAATCCCTTCATCCTGCAGAATTCGCTGCAACCGCGAAGTCACGTCGCGCTTCTGCGTGTACACCACGAAGATTTGGCAGCGCCGTCCCTCAGCCAGTTCTTTCCTGATCTCCTCTAGCAGCCTGCGCTCTTTGGCATAAGCGAATTGTTCCGGCAGATCTTGAGGCTCGGCAATCAGGAACCGCTGACGCCGGCCATCCTCATCAATTTCCGTACCCCAGAGCTTTCCTAATCCGTAAGGATGGTCGGGATATAACAGCAGTGCGTTCAGCATGATGCTCAACACCGAACGATTCCCGCGATGGGCTTTCAGGGCCTCGCTCATGTCGGCTTCGAGCTTCTCATAAGCGGCCAACATCGGAGCATCCATGGTGACCTGGACGACTGATTCTTCGTAAGCAGGAAGCGCGTCGGAGATGTCCTCCAGGAAGACAAAAGCACAGCTGTCCATCAGGAACTCGCCAAACAAGAGCGGCGATGCTCCCGGCTTGCGCCGCACTGTCACCGTGGTCTTGCCGTCGGAGCAGGCGTTTTCCGCGGCTTCGATCCTGGTGATGGTTTCAAGAACTCCGTAGTCCTGAGCAAATGCCGAGCGCCCGGAGGCGCCCCATTCGTATCCTTTGCCGATCATGCGCTGCGGCTGCAGCCGGAAGAGAATGTTGTAGAGATCGTCCGCGTACCCGCCCAACAGTGTGCCGGTAAGTCCCACGACTCTTTCCGCGGACGCTGCCAAAGTCCCGAGGGCATTGCCTTGCGCGGTGTCGCCGGCCAACTGATGCAGTTCATCGCCAATGGCGTAATCAAAGAAATGTTGCATGTAGCGGCTGATGAAATCCACCGGCGCAACCCGCGGAATTTTGCGGTGATCGGCTTGCCAGAGCGGGGAATAGCGCGAGCGGCAGGACCTGTCGCTTAACTCGTTGAGCACCTCCGCAATTCGAACTTTCCCGAAATCCTGCCTGGTCAAGCGCCCCTCTTCGGTGATGATGGGCGCTCCGCTCTCCGGGTTGACAACGCAGCCGCGGTACCGCCCCGAGTTGGGCACCCGGTATGCGTGACGCCAGAAGTAGCCCAGCTTGGCGCGGTCGCGACCCACGATGAACAGCGATGGCCGGCCGCACATCGCTTTCCATCGCTGGCCTACGGAGGAGTAGTCCTTGCGCAGACGCAAGTCACTTAAAGACGTACGCAGTCCCTCGCGCACGACCGCTCCGCGCTTCAGCCTGACTTCATTGACTCCCTGCGGCAGGCGCTCGGCGCCGCCGTTGCGCAGACTGTCGATCAGGAAAACGCGAATTCCCGGAATGGTCTGGAACGCTTCCCGGGCCCACTTCTCAACGATGTGCGGCGGAACCATTGCCAGAGCTGTGAACGGACGGCCGCCGCTATGGACATGCATGGCTCCCAGTGAAATCAGTGTCTTTCCCGTCCCACACTCGGCAATGACTTTCGCGCTCCGGGCCAGCTCCCACCTCTTCACCAGTCCCATGATGGCCAACGTCTGAGCTGGAAATGGCTGGCGCAGGAGAAAGCGCAATAGAGGCGAAGGAGCATCGTCAACCTGGTGCAGCGCCGGATAGGTGCTGAGGATGCGCTCGCCCAGCTCAATCGCATGGCAACGCATATATGAGTAGATATCAGTTCTGGTGTCGGGGTTAACGCGTACCTCGGAGGAATGACATTTGCAGTCAAGTCAGCAAACGAATGCCGTGACAATGAGTTGGATTTCGCGCTGCCCGGAGATTCATCGCTCTGCGGGTCGTCGGTTGCGCATGTAGAATCGCAACCCGGGCTCATGATGCATTGCGATCGGAAATGTGAAAAACAGTAGCTTTGAGTCTCCGTATTTTCAGAAAACTGTAGATGCGGCCTTGCGGCCTTTTCTCTCTGCTCTGATTCGCCGAGCTTGAGGTTGGCAGCAGAGTTGCACCACCTCATCCCACACACGATCTTTTCAATTTTCCGGAGGACCTATGCGTCGTCATTTAGTCGCCTGCTGCATACTCGCGCTGGCGCTTGCCTGGAGTTTTAACCTCGTTGCGCAAGAGGTGACGGGCACCATACGTGGTACGGTGGCCGATGCCTCTGGCGCGGTCATCACCGGGGCTACCGTTTCCCTCACCAACACAGACAAGAAAGTGGTTCTGAGGACCCTCACCACCGGTGGCAGCGGCGAATACGTTGCTACGCTGCTCCCAATTGGGCACTATTCCATCGCAGTCGAAGCTCCGAATTTCAAAAAGATTGAGCGCCGCGATATCGAGCTCAACGTAAACGATCACCTTACTGAAAATTTCACCATGCAACCTGGCGCTGCCAGTCAGGTGGTGAACGTGGAAGCGAATCCTTTGCAAGTTCAACTGGAAGATGCGACGTCCGCCGGGCTGATCAACGGCACGCAAATTCGCGAGCTTTCGATTAATAATCGGAACTACGAGCAGTTGGTGGCTTTGGAGCCGGGTGTTTCTTCCGGCGTCTCCGATCAGATCTACATAGGAGTGACCAATCCGTCGGGTCTTTCTAATCAAATCAATTTTTCCGTGAATGGCAATCGGCCGACCCAGAACAACTGGATCATTGACGGAGCAGACAACGTCGATCGAGGCGCAAACCTGACATTGCTGACCTATCCCAGCGTCGATTCCATCGCCGAATTCAAGGTGCTTCGCGGTGAGTACAATCCGGAGTTCGGCCGCAGTTCCGCAGGCGAGGTAAACGTGATCACCCGTTCCGGCACCAGCACGTTTCACGGTGGCGCCTACGAGTTCTTTCGCAACGATGTGCTGAACGCAAACGGCTTCTTTGACAAACGGTCGACGCCAGTGACTCCACGGCCTAAGCTCCGCTACAACGATTTCGGAGGCACCCTGGGCGGCCCCGTTTACATTCCTGGCGTTTATAACACCGCCAAGGACAAGACCTTCTTTTTCTTTTCGGAAGAGGCTCGCCGGGTCATCACTTACTCGAACTTCCAAAGCGCCGAAGTGCCCACTCCTGCCGAACTGGCCGGCACCTTCCCAGTACCGGTTTGTCTGAACCTTGCCTGCTCGGCAACCGGCACCCAGGTCAGCAACATCAGCCCAGTGGCGCAAGCCTATGTGAAGGACATCTTTTCAAAGTTGCCTTTCAACCGGCTGCAACCCGACAACACCTTCTTCTTTACCGCTCCCAACGTCTTCAACTCACGACAGGAGGTGTACAAGATCGATCACATCTTCCATCAGCGCTTCCAACTTTCAGGGCGATTTGAGAACGATGACATACCGACCATCGAGCAAGGCGGTCTGTTCACTGGTTCCAACCTCCCGGGAGTGGCCACAACCAGCACCAACTCGCCAGGCAAGACCCTGAGTTTGCGCGCAACGATGAGCTTGAGCACTACTCTGCTGAACGAAGTCGGGTACGCCTATTCCTATGGCGCCGTATTGAGTCATCCCATCGGACTGGGCGCCAGCGCGAACTCACCCGACATCAAGCCGGCGCTGCCGTTTCCTGCGCAAATTGCGCGCGTGCCCAATTTGTCCTTCAATGACGGAGAAGGCATATTTGGCTTTGGCCCGTATAACGATCTGAACCACAATCATCAGGTGTTCGACAATGTCAGCAAGATCATCGGCCGGCATAGCCTGAAATTTGGGGGCACCTACTTCTACTATCAGAAGGACGAGAACGACGCTGGTGGGCAGGGATTTAATAACGGCCAGTACAGCTTCCTCGATTCCTCGAATTCCAACATTGCCGGTCCGTCCGACGGAACGTTCCAGCAGGAGTTCGCCAACTTTCTTGAGGGAAACGTCTTCCAATTCGTGCAAAGCAACCAGGATTTCCACGCCCGTATTCGGCAACAGCAGTTCGAGTTATATGGCCAGGACGAGTTCCGTTGGAAACCAAACCTCACCGTCACCTACGGAGTGCGCTATTCCTATTTCCACGCTCCCTACGATGCTGCTGGACAGGCAGCGACATTCGATCCGGCTCTCTACAATCCGGCGAACGCTCCAGCAATTGATCCCACAACCGGCTTGCTGGTCGCTGGAACGACGACCCCGGTGCTGAATGGAGTGCTGATTGCCGGCAAGAATTCGCCATTCGGAAATTCAGTGAATGAAACGCCCAAGCTCAACTTTGCGCCACGTATCGGGCTCGCTTGGGATCCCTATGGAAAAGGTATGACTTCGATCCGAGCGGGCTATGGTATTTTCTATGACTCGCCGGCCGTGAACTCGCTCGAGCAATTCCAGTTCACGAATCCTCCGGCTGTTCAAAACATAACCATCAGCAACACGAGCCTGGATAATCCAGCCTCAGTAGCGCCTGATATCAATCTTGCTCCGGAAGCAGTTGGCGGGCCGGCTGTGAATTGGAAGCAACCCTACGTTCAACAGTGGAGCCTCGATTTCCAGCAGGACTTTGGCCACGCATTGCTGGGAGATATCGGGTATTACGGCAGTAAAGGCACTCACCTGATCGGGGTCGTGGATATCAATGAACCCTTGCCTGGCGCCTACACCTCGTTGGCGGGTATCAGCATTCCTCTAAATTCGGCAGACACACAGCGGCTGAACGCAGTACGCCCGTTCAAAGGCTTCGATGCCATCAACATCTTTTCCCCAATTTTCGGCTCCAATTACCATTCGCTTCAGGCGCAACTGCAGAAGCGGCTGGGTGGAAGTTCGCTGATTGTAGTGAACTACACCTATTCGCATGCGAATACAGATGCCCAGAGCGATTTCCGCACTCCGCAAAATACCTATGACATCCCCGCCGAGTATGGTTCGGCACAGTTTGATCGGCGGCACATTTTCACTGCCAGCTACATTTACGATCTGCCCTTCTTCCGCTCGCAGCAAGGATTCGCAGGGCACGTGCTCGGCGGCTGGGAGCTCTCCGGCATCGGGTATCTCTGGTCCGGTCTGCCATTAACCGCGACTAACAGCAGCCCAAGCCGGGACCCTGCGGGCCTGGGATTGCTTGATGCATTCAGCTTCGCGGGACGACGCCCAGATCAGGTAGGTGATGCCAATGTGGGTGCCCCGCACACCGTGAATCAGTGGTTCAACACTGCAGCGTTTCTGAAGGCATATCCGGCAGGACAGCTCACACCAGGCAATGCCCGCCGGGGCTCGATTATCGGCCCAGGCCAGGAGCGCTGGGACGCTTCGCTGTTCAAGAACACGAAACTGTCAGAGCGTTTCGGCCTGCAGTTCCGCGCTGAGGCCTTCAACGTGCTGAATCACACCAATTTTGATTCCATTAGCACGAGCCGCAGCAGTTCTCTCTTCGGACGGGTGCTGACTGCGCGCGACAATCGTGTGATGCAGCTTGGTTTGAAGCTGAATTTCTGATCGACTGCCTACTCCTGAGGGGTCTCCACTGAATTATGGGGGCCCCTCATTGGTTTCCGTTGGCACGTTTCAGCCGTTTGTCATTCTCCAAAGCGTCTAATGATCGCAAAACATCCTGACGAAACATGCAGCCGTTTTGGAAACATCAATGGTCACGATCTGATGGCAAACAAATCAGGCGCGGTGCTGAATGAGGAGCGGCGGCGCTCGATTGTGAATTTTGTCAACCAGAACGGTCGCGCGCTGGTGCGCGAGCTGGCCGTGCAGTTTGGTTCCTCGGAAATTACGATTCGCCGCGATCTTGACCTGCTTCACGAAGGTGGGCTGGTTTACCGCACTCGCGGCGGAGCTTTGCCCATCCGCGCAGGTCTCGAATCCGACAAAAAGCTGATTGAGCGCGAAC
>DATNAF010000098.1:0-11165 GCA_035572845.1 Terriglobales bacterium | reverse complement strand
AGCTTTGGAAGCTTTGGCGGACATCGAAGAATCAGTGCTCGACTGCGCCTTTGCGCTTGTCAGACCGAAAACCAGCGTTGCAGCCAAAATTCCGGAAAGCAGCAGCCTTGAAATAGTACGCATCATTTTTCTCCGTCCTTCTCAGTTTTGCCCTTACGCGTAAATTCCCCGCTGTTTGATGGTGTAGCCTACGCGATCGATGGCTAACATGTAAGCCGCAATGCGATTATTTACGTTATGCATCTGGGCATAATGGACAACATCCTGGAAGGCATTCACCATGATGTCTTCCAGTTGCTCATTGACCACCGACTCCTTCCAGAAATAGCCCTGCCGGTCCTGCACCCATTCGAAGTACGAAGTTGTAACCCCGCCGGCATTGCATAGGATGTCGGGAATCACGAAGACCTTCTTTTCGGCCAGGATCTCGTCGGCAGTGGCGGTGGTGGGACCGTTGGCGCCTTCGGCCAGAATTCGACACTTAATCCGATCGGCGTTGCGACTAGTGATCTGGTTCTCGGTGGCAGCCGGAACCAGAATTTCACATTCAGTCAACATCAGTTCGGCGGGATCTGCGCTTTCAGCTTCCCGGAAACCAGTAATACTACGCGTACTGGCGCGATGTTTCTCTAACGCCACCACGTCGATTCCGTGCTTGTTGTAAATCGCACCATCGAATTCGATGACCCCGGTAATCCGGTAACCCGCCTGCGCCATTAAGAGCGCGGCATTCGAGCCCACATTACCGAAGCCTTGCACGATGACTCGCGTGCCTTCTGGTTGCAGCCCGAGCTGCTTGAGAGCTTGGTCGCAGACGATCTTGATTCCGCGGCCGGTGGCCTCTCGCCGCCCACGCGATCCGCCAATGTTAATGGGTTTGCCGGTGACGACCGCCGTGACCGTCTGGCGCATATGCATGGAATAGGTGTCCATGATCCACGCCATCGTCTGCTCGTTGGTGTTCACGTCCGGCGCGGGCACATCTTTCTCAGGGCCGATGAACTCTATCAGTTCCGCGGTGTAGCGGCGAGTCATGCGCTCCAGTTCACCCAAAGACATTTTTTTGGGGTCACAAATTACGCCACCCTTCGCGCCGCCAAATGGGATATTTACGATGGCGCACTTCCATGTCATCCAGCTAGCGAGAGCGCGGACTTCATCCAGGGTCACATCAGGTGCGTAACGGATACCGCCCTTTCCGGGACCTCGCGCGATGGAGTGCTGCACCCGAAAGCCGGTAAACACCTCGAGTTTCCCGTTGTCCATTGAAACTGGAATGTGAACAATCAACTCGCGATTGGGGTACTGAAGAACTTTCCAGAGGCCTTCGTCCAGGTTCAGCTTTTGCGCAGCAAAATTGAAGCGCGCAGATTGCGCCTCCCAGGGATTGATCTCCTGCTCAAGAGAAACAGTCTTCATAGACTCTCCGAATAATGGCCAACTATCAGCTAGCGAGGATGGGGACTGGCGCCAGCACGCAAACTCTCAGATTTTAGACAGCGACAAGCGAGGAAGCAAGCAGATGAGGGATAAGTGAATACACACCCAGCGGAACTACTTCTTGTCTGATTTTTTCGATGCTATTTCTGCTTTGGGCTTCTTGTCTTTACCGTCTTTGCGGTCTGTACCGTCTTTGCTTTCCTTACTGCCTTTACTCTCGGCGGACTCAGCCGATTCCTTAGTAGACTCAGACTTCCCGCCGGACTCAGAACCAGAAGATGGGCCTGAACGCTTCGCATAATCGGTGACATACCAGCCGGAGCCCTTGAATTGAACTGCGGGCGCCGAGATCATTTGCTCAACCTTGCCGCCGCAGTCCGGACACTTCTTCACCATGGGATCAGAAAACTTCTGAATGCGCTCAAAACGATGGCCGCATTTTTTGCACTCATATTCGTAAAGGGGCATAGGAAGGAAGAAGTCTGATTTTAGCAGGGCGGTTGGGAAACGTTCAAAAGGCAGGTTTCAAGGTTTCAAGCTTTGCTTCGAGCCGTTCGAAATTTTGATAACCCGAAACCTTGAAACCTGAAACTTTGAAACCTTGAAACATTGGTTCCCCGCTCAGATCTGCCTGCGATGCTACACTCCCGCTCATGGCCTCAGCGGAAACCCTGGCGCCCGGGCTTTACCTGGTTGCCACCCCAATCGGCAATCTTGAAGACATCACTCTAAGAGCTATCCGCGTTTTAAAGCAGGCCGATCTGATCGCTTGTGAGGACACCCGCCAGACGCAGAAGCTGCTGAACCACTACGGCATCGACACTCCTACTACCAGCTATCACGAGCACAATGAAGCTGCGCGAGCAGCAGAATTGGTCGAAAAGCTGGAACAAGGATCGAGAGTCGCGGTGGTTAGCGACGCCGGTATGCCGGGAATCTCTGATCCTGGATTTCGCCTGGTTTCACTCGTAATTGAACGCGGACTGCCTGTAATTCCAATTCCCGGCGCCACGGCATTCGTTGCAGCCTTGGTGGCAAGCGGTTTGCCCTCCGAGATGTTCTCTTTTCGTGGATTCCTGCCGCCTAAAAGCGCTGCAAGGCGGCGAGAATTACAAGAGATTCGAAATTCCACGCAAACTGAAATTTTCTACGAAGCACCGCATCGTATTCTGCCTGCACTCGAAGATGTGGCTGCCGTCCTGGGGCCGGGGCGGCGAATCGTTGTTGCCCGCGAGCTGACCAAAATCCACGAGGAATTCCTGCGCGGAACCGCGACGCAAGTTCTCGATACCCTGAAGATTCGTGGAGAGATGAAGGGCGAGATGGTACTGATAATTGGGCCCGCGGAAGAAACAGAAAACGCGGTTCCGACAGTATCCATACGCAACCGCGTCGAACAACTCATGCGCGAGGAAAATTTAGATGAGAAATCAGCGTTGAAGAAAGCCGCCAAAGAACGCGGTATCTCGAAAAGCGCAGCGTACCGGGAGTGGCAGATACCCAGGTAGGTGTTCATTCATGTTCTTCAAAGTTATTGGCGAAATTTCTGAGGTTGAAACAATCGCAACTGGAAGGGCCATACGCGATCTTCGCCGATTACGTAAGTATTACAGCGGTCGAAGATGGCGGAAGATGAAGGGCATAGCTAAAATTGAGTTTCCGGATGGTACGATTTGTCTAGCTGAGTTGCACTAGTATGAGGCCCACGGCGTGGGCTCGAAGGAACTCAAACTTAAACGCATTCTGAAAGAATTATGAAACGATCAGAGAAAAGTTTCGTGGTGTGCGTCAATAATAAGGGTTACCCAGCTTCGCTGGAACTCCGTAAACTCTACCAGATGATTCCTGACGAGCAAGCCGCGAAACTTGGGCAGATCCGAATAGTCGATGAGTCCGGGGAGAACTATCTTTATCCCGAACAATATTTCGCCCCCGTACAGCTCCCTCAGGACACCCAACGAGCCGTGTTGCGGGCTCGATAGTTATCTCCCCGCCAATTCCTTCTTCACCGCTTCACTCACCACTTTTCCATCCACGCGCATGCCCTGACTGGCAAACTTCGCCATGACATTTTTCATCACCGTGCCCATATCTTTCATGGTGGGCGACCCCATTTCAGCAATCACCGCCTTCACTCCGGCGCTGATATCAGCCTCACTGGCGGCTTTCGGCATGTAGCTTTCAATGACGGCGATCTCGGCGGCTTCTTTATCGGCCATCTCCTGGCGCCCGCCCTTGGTGAATTGTTCGATGGAATCTTTCCGTTGCTTGATGAGCGTGCCGAGCACCTGCTGAGCTTCTTTATCATCCAGCGGCGACATTTTTTCGATGGCGCGATTCTGCAGCGCGGACTTCACCATTCGCAGTGTCGAAAGCTTGGCTTCCTCGCGGGCTTTCATCGCGGCGGTAATGTCTTTCTGAATTTGATCTACGAGAGGCATGTGAGGATTATAACTACGTAGCAGGTCGCGTGTTACAGTTCGTCGGCAACGACTCCAGGAGCATCTGGTTTGGCGAACGACCAACGACGCACGACCCACGACGTTTAACAGCCCCGACGATTTCCATTTTTCCGATACACTAATAGGTAATCGCTTCACCCCTGATTCCATTTCAAAAGGACTCATACCATGCTGCTGAAGAACCGTCTTTTCACTCCAGGCCCCACACCTCTGCTGCCGGCTGCGCAAACCGCGATGGCGGCGTTCACCGCGCATCACCGTACGGCTGACTTCAAGGTTCTGTATACGCGAGTTCTCGCCGATATGAAAGATTTCATCGGCACCGCAAATGACGTACTTGTCGTCGCCTCGTCAGGCACCGGCGTGATGGAAGGTTCAATCTCCAACCTGACTTCGCCTGGCGACAGAGTTTTGGTGCTCAGCGCCGGAAAGTTCGGCGAACGCTGGCGCGATCTGGCCAAAGCCTACGGATGCAACGTGGATTTGATCGAAAAGCCATATGGCGAGACATTCACGCTGGACGAGGTTCGCGCCAAACTCACGCCCGAGACGCGCGCAGTTTACGTTCAGGCCAACGAAAGTTCCACCGGCGTGCGGCACGACGTAAAAGGAATCGCAAAGCTGGTGCGCGCAAATGGCGACACGCTGTTCGTTGTCGACGCCATCACCGGCCTGGGAACGACGCATTTTGATGTGGATGGCTGGGGCATTGACGTAATCATTGGCGGTTCACAGAAGGCGCTGATGGTCCCCCCCGGTCTCGCTTACTGTGCGATCAGCGAACGCGCATGGAAGCGCATGGAGACGGCGAAAAATCCGCGCTACTACTTCGATTTTCGCAAAGAACGCAAGGCGGCAGCGAAGGGCGAATCGGCATTCACGCCAGCCACATCGTTGTTCGCGGCTTTGGGTGCTGCGCTGGATTTCATTCGGCAAATGGGCACCGGCGACTTGGTTGCGGGTCGTAAAGCGCTGGTCGATAATGCGGAACTCGCGGCAGAGATGACACGGGCAGGCGTCAAAGCGCTTGGACTAAAGCTGTACGCGTCATCACCCGGCGCGGCGCTTACTGCTGTCAGCGCACCTGCTGGAATCGATTCCGGAAAGATTGTTAAAGAGTTTCGCGAGTCATTCTCAGCAGTGGTCGCAAACGGCCAGGGCGACATGAAAGGTAAGCTGTTCCGCATCGCACATATTGGTTATTACGATTTCCTGGACACGATCGGGATTCTGGCGGCGCTCGAGCATGTGTTGGCCGCGGTCACGGACAAGCCTGTCGAGTACGGAATAGCGGTACGGGCGGCGCAGGAAGTCTATGCGCGCGCCCGCGACGCTGAAGCGGAAACAGTCGTCACCAAAAATTAGTTGCTTCCGCCTTACGAATAGGGGAGGGCTGGAAGCCTCTAGTTGACCTTGAAATTCATAGCGGCAGACGTCGCAGCGGCGGTTCCGCCTCCGTAAAGGCCCCCGGGCGTGCCCGGGTTGGTTACCGTAACTGGAACGGCTGCATTGGCAGTTGCGACTGCGCTGGCCGGAATTGCGGCCTTAACTTCGGTAGCACTGTCAAAAGTTGTGGTCATCGGCGCGCCGTTGAAATTCACGACTGCTTTCGAACCAAAATTCGTGCCCTGCACAGTCAGCGTGAAGTCCGAACTGCCAGCTGCTGTGCTTGGTGGCGTAAGCTGGGCGATGGTGGGCATAGTGCCAGGTTGCGGTGGAGTGGTTGCAGGTTTTGAATAGCCGCATCCAATTCCAGCAGCAGCCAATAACACAATTATTAGTAACTTCATAAGTTTCTCTCCGGTATGTGCTTGCGAACTAAATCGAGTGTAGGAAATGCAGTCGCGTGGAGTGTCTGAGGGCTGTAACTTTCTTGTAAAGGAATCATTGATATGAAAATTGTGATTGCGGAAAAAATGTCTCCATCGGCGATGAACCTGTTACGCGAACCTGACTGGACAGTCATCACGCCAGACCAATTGAACGGAAACCTGGCAAAAGAATTAGAGACTGCAGACGCCTTGCTGGTGCGCTCGGCGGTCCAGGTGGATGCGGCACTCCTAGCCAATGCCTCGAAGCTGCGGGTCATTGGCCGCGCCGGAGTTGGAGTGGACAACATTGAGCTGGAACCGGCAACCCGTCAGGGAATCGCCGTCATGAATACCCCGGGCGCTAACGCCGTGGCTGTGGCAGAGATCACAATTGGTCTCATGTTGAGTATGGGGCGTTTCATCCCTCGCGCCAACGAGCTCATGCACGCTGGCAAGTGGGAGAAGAAATCACTGCAAGGTACGGAGCTGCGCGGCAAGACTCTCGGCATTATTGGTCTGGGGAAAATAGGGCTCGAGGTCGCAAAACGTGCCCGCGCCTTCGGCATGGAGATTATCGGGCACGATCCTTTCGTCTCACCGAGCATTGCAAAAGATGGCGGTATTCGCCTGGCATCGCTCGATGAGCTGTATGGCGCATCAGATTATCTAACGCTTCACGTCGGACTGACTCCTCAGACCGAGAACATGATCAATGCCGAATCACTGAAGAAGATGAAAAAAGGCGTGCGGCTGGTCAATTGCGCGCGCGGCGAGCTCGTTGATGAAACGGCTTTGGTTTCGGCCCTCAAAGAGGGTCAAGTCGGCGCGGCCGCTTTGGATGTTTTCGTTAAGGAACCATTGAAGGACTCGCCGCTCCAAAAAATGGACAACGTGATTTTGACGCCACACATTGCTGGGTCGACAAATGAAGCCCAGGAAGCCGTCGGTCAGCAGATCGCAATGCAGGTCAAGGAATATCTGAAGCATGGTGTCATACAGAACGCGGTAAATGTGCCCTCGGTTTCCCACGACGAATACGTCCAGATGAAACCTTATATCGTGCTGGCCGAAAGACTGGGATCGTTTCTGGCGCAGATCAGCGGCAGCGGAGTTGAAGATATTTCCATCGCTTATACCGGCCACATCACCGAATGGAAGACGGAACTTATCCGTAATGCGGCTATCAAAGGCATCTTGAATGTCGCCGTGGATGAAACCGCGAACCTGGTCAACGCGGCCAGCCTGGCTTCGTCCCGTGGGTTGCGTGTTCATGAGGAGCGCAAGCCCAAAGCTTCAACCGGAGGCGTGGGCAGCGTGCTGTCTATTGAGATCCGCACACAAAAAGAGACGCATATTGCCAAAGGCGCGGTGCTCAGAGAAAACACCCTGCGGCTGTTGCATGTGGATGATATTGACGCCGAGGCCCCGCTGGGCAAGAACTTAATTTACCTGCGCAACCAGGACGTGCCCGGGGTTATTGGGAAAGTCGGCACCATCCTGGGCAAGCACGGCATCAACATTGCGAATTTTTCGCTGGGCCGCAGAAGTGGCGAGCCGCAACCCGGGCAGCCCCTCGAAGCTATTGCAGTCGTGCAGGTGGATGGCAATGTTCCCGAGGCGGTAGTTTCTGAGTTGCGCGGCATACCGGCGATTCATCAGGCCAAAGCTATTCGCCTGGAATAGGTTGATCGCAGTCAGGAAAGGATTTGAATGGTAAAGAAAGCGTTGTTGGCGGTGGCGCTGGCTTTTTTTGGTGTGTCGATTGCGGCGGCACAGGAGGATGTCGGTCATTTTGATCTCAGCTTCTCGTGGGGTGCGGTCTTTAACAAGACTTCGAGCAGCGCCAATAACGGCATCACGGTTGCGCCGACGAATTCGGGATTAATTCTTGGTACCTTCCGCTTTCGTTTTAACCGGATGAACGGCATTGAGATCAACGGCGCTCGCACCGACAATTCCCAGATTTTTGTTTTAGGGACCACCGACTATCGGGCCCAAACCAGCGTCACCGAATTTAGCGGCGCATACGTATTGAGCCCATTTCATTTTGAAAAGATCGAGCCCTTCCTGCTGGCTGGTGGCGGGGCTCTCCGTTTTTATCCCAGCAACCAATACATCAACGGCAATGCGTCTTTCTTCGGTGCTGCCCAGCAGACCTCGATGGCTTTTCTCTACGGCGGAGGGCTGGATTATCGCGTTTGGAATCGTCTTGCGCTGCGGCTGCAATATCGCGGGCTGATTTACAAAGAACCCAATTTCCACGTGACCCAGTTTTTTAGCGGTGTGAAGGGCCACATGGCTGAGCCCTCATTCGGAATCGTTTTTAATTTCTGATTTTGCTTCAGGTCAGGATTCGAGGGCCGCTTTGCGCAGCTTGCGAGTTTCAGCCAGCAGCGCCATGGAATGCATCAGGTTCTGCAACGTAACGATTCCTACCAATTGCTGGTTCTCAACAATTGGAATAATGCTTAGATTGCGGGCGCTCAGTTTTCGGAAAGCTGAAGACAGCGATTCAGTTTTTTGCGCCACATCGAACAGACGATTCATCACCGCTTGCACGTAGCCGTTGCCTTCACGCCGCAGAGTTTGCAGGATCTTCTGTTTCGAAACTACACCAACCATATCCGCACCACGAACGACAGGAAAGTCGTCCTGCAAAGAGTGCACCGCTTTGTCCAGCGCATCTTCCAACGTGTCCGCCGGCGAGAGGGTGGCGAAATCGGTCAGCATAATATCTTCCAGGCGAACAGTTTCCAGCACTGAGCGGAATACAGCGGAACGGTCCTCGATCTGCGCAGCGATAAAAAGAAAAATGCCGATAATCGAAAACCAGTAATTCCACCAGCCCGCAAACATGAAGGCGATGGCAAATCCCCGGCCTAAGCTGACTGCCCGCCGGGTCGCACTTACCGGATCCATGGTGCGGGAGAAAATCGCACGCAGCACTCGGCCGCCGTCCATGGGATAGGCGGGCAGCAGGTTGAAAATTCCCAGCCACAAATTTGCCCAGACCAGACTGTGCGGCAGGTTCAAGGAGGTGACGTACGGATCGGTCCACAAGCGGTCGTGAGGAATCGCGACCCGAAGCACGACGGCGGCCAGTCCGGCGATCAGGAAATTTACGATGGGTCCGGCGGCTGCGATGCGCGCATCGCGCTTCCAATTTGTGGGAACTTCAGGTTGGGCCTCATCGAAAATTGTGACTCCGCCAATCGGCAACAGCACTATGCCTTTGGGAGGAACGCCGGAGTGCTTTCCCACCAGCGCATGACCCAGTTCGTGCAATACAACAGAACCGAACACGATCGCCAGAAGTGCAGTGCCACGCCATGGGCTTATAGTATTTCGCGCCAGTTGCTCATTTCCCCAAACAAACACCAGCAGCAACAGGAAGGAAAGATGAATTCGGATTTCAACTCCGAAAATTCGCCCCGCGTGAATGGACCAGGTCCGCATCTGTATTCTTTAATCTTATACGGTTAGACGCTGTGCCGCGCGCCCGCGTTACGGGAGAGTTCAACACCCAAATGCAGACCGCAACGTCGGGCTCTGAATAGACCTCATGCGAGTCATTGCCGGAAAATTCCGCAGCCGTCGGCTGGCGTCTCTAAAGGGAGACGAAATACGGCCAACCTCAGACCGCCTGCGCGAGACATTGTTTAACGTACTCACTGCGGGAAATCCTGCTGCGCTGGAAGGCTCGGTTTGGATTGACTTGTTTGCTGGAACTGGTGCGGTGGGAATCGAAGCCCTCAGTCGCGGCGCGGCCATGGTTTATTTCGTCGATTCTTCGGCCGACGCCGTCGAACTAATTCGCCGCAACATACAAACGCTGGGTAGTGACAGAAACTTTCAAGTGCTTCAACAAAATGCAGAACGCGCAATCTCAGCACTCGACCGGCAAGGGGTGAGACCAGATTTCATTTTTCTCGATCCGCCATATGCATTGCGAGACGTGTATCGAACCACGTTAGAGGCTTTAGGAAATTCAGGGCTGGCCGAAAAAGCTCTCGTCATCGTCGAGCATGAAAGAAAAAATGATTTATCGGAAAAATTCGGGGATCTGAAGCGGCTGCGCAAGCGGGAGCAAGGAGACGCCGCACTGAGTTTTTATCGTCGAGCTTAGTACAAAAGTTAAAAGCCCCGCCCTCCCCTTCGGGGAGGATGGGCACCCCAAACGAAAACCTATTTACATTAAAAGTTCATTCGTGCGGCGCACAATCGGATGCTGCATCTCCTGCAGTTCGTTTTTCACGCAGTTCAAACCGTAGACGCATTGCTCGAAGTGATCTGACAGCCGCTCGAAGAGTGGCGCAACTTTGGTGTATTCGAAGCAGTCGAATTTGGAAACGATGTAGTAGCTTTCTTTGCCGGCCTTCACCCAGTCGATCAGGTTTTCCAGCCGATTGCGGCGCAACCGGAAGTGATTGATGCTCTCCGGGAACATGCCGGTAAAGAACAGGGTGTAGTCGCCAATATGCTTGCGGACCTGGCGCTCGCGGTCGAAAGACGGGGCTGGCCCGAATACCGGGTTCGATTCCACCAGCATCTCGCCAACATCGGTTAGCGGCTTGCCTGCTTCGTTGCAGACTTTAAACAACTGCTCGGCATCGCAGAATTCTGCCAGTAAATGAGCCACGTATCCCACCACTTCGGAGTCTCGAATGCCGATCTCGTGCGCGTAATGCCTACCTACCATTTCGAGAAAGAGCTTCTGCAGCGGATGATCGTCCGGAATCATTTACACACCTCGATCCAACTACAAATTTGGATGCGCTCACATCGGCCTTGTGCGTTGAATACCGCATTAAAGAATCGAAAGCAAGTAACTTCCGCACTAGGAACTACCGAGCGTTCCTTAATAGTTACAAACCCCTGTATCGGCGGGGCGTTTCGACGCCTTTAATTGTTGTCACTCGTAAGTAGCGGCTGCTAATTTCGTTTTTGGGCCGCTCGGACAAGCGACGATTTTCAGGACCGGCAGGCAGCTTCGGGTACAATTCCGGCTACAACGAAACTTCGCGCAACTTGATAATGCGAACAATTTCACTGAACACATTATGAAAAGAACAAATATTTCCAGCGGCACGCCCTGGGAGCCGGTGGTCGGCTACTCGCGCGCGGTGCGAGTCGGAAACCAGGTTTACGTCTCGGGAACGACCGCGACCGGCCCAGACGGAAAAATCATTCCTGGCGACGCTTATGCCCAAGCATTGCAGACTTTAAAAAACATTGAATCGGGGCTGAAGAAGGCTGGCGCAAGCTTGACGGACGTAGTCCGCACCAGAATGTATGTGACCGAAATCGCCAATTGGGAAAAAGTCGGAAGGGCCCACGGTGAATTCTTCGGCAAAATACGCCCTGCGACCGCAATGCTGGGAATCAGCGCGTTGGTCTCGCCGGACATGCTGGTTGAAATTGAGGCGGAAGCTGTCATCACAGCGCATTCGCC
>DATNAF010000097.1:0-8640 GCA_035572845.1 Terriglobales bacterium | reverse complement strand
ATTGCATTGAGAAAAATTGGCTCCCTGCGTCCGACGGGAGTGAAGTTTGTGTGGATCATCAGGTTGAAGATACCCGGCTCAGCAATCTCGGCATCGTAGACCTGAATCTCATCGGTTTGCGCGAAGGTCGCTGCCGAGAAGGCGATGAGAATCGGCAGAAACCGGACGCCCGCCCATATTCTTTGAAAGCCTTTCAAATTAATCCGCTCGTATTGGATTTGCCTGGCGCAAAGGCGGCAAAATGGATGAAGGGTGGCAGCAGGCCATTCGGTGTTGCCCAAAACCTTCGCACCCGATTCTCACGTAACCACGTGATCGATGATTGCAACCTCCGGCCCATATCGTTCCAAGCGGCGGCGAGACGTCTTCTTCCACCCGGAGTGGCTGTTACGTCACAGTTACCAACCGGCTGCGACCGGATTGTTGACGGGAAAAACCCGGCCGGAGCCGGGCTTCGCAATCAGATCTGTACTGATATCATCGACCGAAGTACTGGGCGTTCTTCGGCTCGTATTCCTTCCATTTTTCCGGCAGATCGTCGGCAGCAAAGATTGCAGACACCGGACACACCGGAACGCAGGCGCCGCAGTCAATACACTCGACGGGATCGATGAACAGCTGGTTAGCATCGGCAAACTTTTCCGCATCCTTCTTAGGATGAATGCAATCCACTGGGCACGCGTCCACGCATGCCGTGTCCTTGGTGCCAATGCAAGGTTCTGCAATTACGTAAGCCATTTTTTCAATCTCTCCAATGATTGCGGGCCGCGGAAGCGAAGCTATGAAACGGCGCCAGGGAATTTCGTTGAGAACCTTTTATTTTAGCAACAGGGAAGGCCGCCAAAGCCAATGGAATTCTCGAATTGCGCGATTTGAGGTTTGAGCGGCTGCTATTCAGCAGCAAGCCACACTATGCACGTCCTCAACCAGCTCGATTCCATGATGCGTCGTCCACCGGAAGATGATGCTGAGACGTGGCCGCCACGGGCTGTCTTAAGCGAGCCGATCAAAGCGGCTGCGCACCTGCAATCACTGGAGCTGTGCAAATCTCGCAGCTTCCTGTTCGTTTCCTGTTAATTTCTGGAATTTTGTGGGAACTTCCCTGTAACGCTCAGATTCGGAGTGCCTTACAGCTATTTTCGGGTCTTTCCTGCTCCTATCCTGTTCGTTTCCTCAGCAAAACACGAAAATCGCGAATTTTGGGCCAAATTTGAAGATCCAGCAAACCAACGCGCAAATTTCCCTGTTATTTTTCCCTGTTCTCAGGAAAGCCCCGGTAGAAATGGAATCCGAGGCTTCGCCAGCGAGCAGAAAATCTGGGTCATGGCCGGTTCTACTATGCGCCTGGAGAGTTGCTGAGTTTTGTGAGATATTCCCGAACTTCGCGAGCCTGGCGACTTACCTCTCGTGCGGCGCTCCAATATTTCTCTTGGACCTCTTCATCGGTGGCCTTTGCGGCCAGTGCGCTCAGCTTGATGATTTGCTCGTTCAGCAATGCGAGTCTGCACTCCAGGCGCTGGATGAAGTCCTGACTCGGTGCCCCGTGAACCGCAGCCTTTTCGTCTGCAAACGCAAGCACGGTTGCGTTCATGCTTCCACCAACTCTCGCTGCTCCGCCGGTTCGTATTCGGTGATGTAACCAGCGATGGCGCTGGCGGCGACCGTCAGCGGGCTGGCAAGATACATCTGTCCCGGTCCGCTGCGTCCGGGGAAGTTCCGGTTTTGCGCGCTGATTACTACCTGGTCAGGACGCGTCGAGACTCCCGGACCCGCATTGATGCAGGCTCCGCAACTCGGCTCTATCACTTTGGCTCCTGCTCTCTGAAAGACATCGAGATACCCCTTGCGCACGCAATATTCGCGGGTTTCCTGCGACCCGAACTGGATATAGAACTGCACCGACGGCGCAACTCGCTTGCCTTGCTGCAGCGCGTTGTTGAGCACCGCCGCATACATGTCCATATCTTCATTCTTGCCTGCGGTGCAGGTGCCACCGTAAGCGATCTCGACTGGCACCGGAGTGTTGAGGTCGCGAATGTACTTGCCGTTTCCGGGATCTCCGGGTGTTGCGATCATGGGATAGATTTCGGCGGCATCCATTTCGATCACGTGTGCATATTGCGCATCGGGGTCACTGTGGAGGCCCAGGATCAGCTTTTCCGCTTCAGCGCGCGCCATTTTGCGGCGCTCCACAAGGAAATCCATGACCTTCCGATCAGGCGCGACGATGCCGGTGAACCCGCCGATCTCGGCCGCCATGTTGCACATGGTGGCGCGCTCATCCACCCCGAGCCCCTCGATGGCTTCGCCGGAGTATTCCATGACTTTTGCCAGAGCTTTGCCGCTGCGGATGTAGTCCATCGCCAGCAGCTTCAGGATGTAGTCCTTGGCAGTGACATTGGGACGCCGCTTTCCGCGAATGATCACCTTTACCGATTCGGGAACTCTGACGCGAACATCCTTCGTGATCCACGAATTGAAGACATCGGTAGTGCCGATGCCGAAGGCCACACACCCTACAGCGCCGACATGCGGTGTGTGCGAATCCGATCCCACGTTGAGTTGGCCGGGCAGGGCATAACTCTCGGCAACGATGGAATGGCAGATTCCCTCAGATCCCTTCCGGTCTTTAAGTTCGCCATGGAGCCTGATGCCTTGCGCCTGGGCAAAATTCTGCTGCTTCAGCTTGAGCTGAGTGGCCAGATCGAGCAGACCCATCTTGCGCTTTTCTTCCGAGAGCACCTCGTCAAGAAACGTAAGGTGATCGCGAAAGAAGATGATGCTGGAGCGGTCGTTCACGGGCGCATCTTTTCCGACAAAATGTTCGTAGAAGATCGCCGCCATTGGCGTCACGTACTCATGGCTGAAGCGAAGGTCAGTGCGGGCGAAGCCGGAGTCGCCGGGTTTTACTGCGGGAATTCCGGTCTTGCCTTCGGGTGAGATCATGTGTCGCGCGAAGATTTTTTCCGTTACGGTCATCGGGCGCTGCTTAGTATTTATGGCAGGAATGGTAACTTTGCCCTGCATGCGCGCGACGTTGAACGGGAACAGGCCGCCGTATTCGATCACCTGGCGGGTGATCTCGTCCTCTCCGCGGGTGAAGACTTCCAGCGGAATCTCCTCGCCGCGTCGTATGCAGTCGATCAGAGTGAAATCAGTCGAAGTCAGCACGCCCAGGTTTTGGCAATTCTGCTTGTAAATGCGTTCAATGTTTTCCGCGATCACTAACTGAATTCCCGCCGACAGCTCAGCATATGGCGATTGCTCGCGGCTGGAGCCCTTGCCCCGCCGCTTTCCACTCACGGCGGCAACGAAGCCGCCTTTTTTCACATCGCTTCGCTTGATCGGCAGTTCGCTGCCGCATTTAAGTCCGGTATAAGGAAATTCGCCGAGGGTCTCGTCGAAGAAAAAACAGATATGCGCCGGAGTGATCTCGTCGGTCGAAATGTCGTCGCGCAACTTGGGATTGTTTGCCGGATTCTTCGTGTCCCACGCTAGGTCCTGACCCGCCAATTGGCGGCGGATCAGCTCAGGATCTTCGGTGAGGAAGAGAATGCGTCCTTGCAGCTTTACAGAGTTGGCACGCTTGTGGACTTCGCGGCTGAGAAGTGGGTTAGACACCCTTAAATTTTAGCAAGACTGGAGCAAAGGGTTCACCACGGAGACACTGAGGCACGGAGAGAGACGTTTCAGGTTTCAGGTTTCAGGTTTCGAGTTTCAGGTTAGCGATAAGCGCTCTGTCGACGTTAGGATGGGCCGAATCCAGAAACCCGAAATCTCTTTTTGTGTGTCTCCGTACTGAAAAGCTGCTGTGTAGAATCCCTTTATGCCAGCCAAGGCTTCCCGAAAGATCGCGTCGAAGTTCGATGCCACAGCCCTCGCAAGAGTGCAACAAATCCTTGCCGGCCTCAAAGAGATGTATCCCAATGCGAAATGCGCGCTGCATCACTCCAGCGCCTGGGAGCTGCTGGTAGCTACGATTCTGTCGGCACAATGCACTGATGTGCGCGTGAATATGGTCACGCCAGGATTGTTCGCGAAATATCCCACTCCGCAGCACTTTGCTGCGCTGAAGCCTGAGGAACTCGAGCCGGAGATTCGCTCGACCGGCTTCTTTCGCAACAAATCGAAATCGCTGGTTGGCGCGGCCAGGAAGATTGTCGAAGAATTTGGCGGACAGGTACCCGACACAATGGAGAAGCTCACCGCGGTTCCCGGCGCGGCGCGGAAGACGGCAAACGTGGTTCTGGGATCATGGTTCGGCAAAGCCGAAGGGGTGGTGGTGGATACCCATGTCCAGCGCATTTCGCGACGCCTCGAACTGACCAGGGAGACCGAGGCAGGGAAGATCGAACAAGATTTAATGCGGATCCTTCCCCGCGACCAGTGGATTGACTTCTCCCACCGCGTGATCTGGCACGGCCGCGCGCTCTGTGTCGCGCGCAAACCGAAATGCATAGACTGCAAGCTGGAGAAGGTTTGCTATGCCGCCGATAAAACCTGGTCAACGGTCGAGATCCATAAGAGCGCAAAACCTTAAAGTTTCGAGTTTCAGCTTTCAAGTTTCGGGTGACCAAAGCTTGCGGCCGAAACTTAGACTGTAAACCCGAAACTTGAAACTCGAAACCTGAAACGCATTCTTTTGGCTCCGTGGTACGGTTTATCATGCTCCCTGTTATCTTTGCTCTCATGGCATCTTCGCTGTTGGCGCAATCTACTCCGGCTCCTGTTCCCCCGAATTATTCTCAGGTCATCACCGATCCCCAGCAGATCGCCAGCAAGATCCTGGGACGCGATGTGCAGCCGCTGTCGATTGAGAAGCTATACGTGACGCGAATTGTCGGGGGCACCACTTGGTCTCCCGACGGGAAAACTGTAGCGTTCATCAGCAATATCTCTGGCAGAAACAACCTCTGGCTTGTGCCTGCCGATGGCGGCTGGCCGAGCCAATTGACGGTCAGCGATCAGCGCCAGATCGATCCCGCATGGTCGCCGGATGGCAGATGGATCGCTTTCAACTCCGATCATGATGGGGACGAGCAGTGGGACCTGCTGATTGTCTCTCCCAAAACGGGAGCAGTGGTAAACCTGACTAACACGCCTGATTCCGCCGAGGAGGGCCAGGCCTGGTCTCCGGATTCGCGCTACATCGCTTACATGTACAAGCCGCGCACATCATCGACGTTTGAGATTGACATCATGGATGTGCTGACCAAACGCGCGCGCGCCCTCACCTCGAACACTCCCAAGGAGCTGGGCAACACGGGCCCGCTGTGGTCGCCGGATGGGAAACAAATTGCTTACACCCAACTGCACGCAACCGGAAAGAACTCCAACATCTTTCTGGCCGATGTGGCTACAGGTAAGGCCTCGCTACTTACGCCGCACACAGACGAGCACAATTATCAGGCGACGGCCTTCTCGCCCGACGGCAAGTATCTGCTGATTACATCGAACGCGAACGGATATGACAATGCCGGTCTGCTCGAGATCGCAAGCAAGAAAATCGACTGGCTCACAAATGAGAAGTGGGAGATCGGCTCGGGAACATTTTCGCCCGACAGCAAGCGGCTAACCTGGACGGCGAATGTCGATGGCAACACCGAAATCTTCCTGTATGACATCGCGTCAAAGCAAACAACATCTCTTCCGCTGCCGAAAGGCGTGAACGAACTGGGCGGTTCTGCGAGCTCGTTCTCACCCGATGGGCAGCGGCTGCTTTATTACCATAATGGGCCAGCTTCGCCCAACGATGTGTGGGTCTACAACTGTGCCGACCGGCTGTCGAAGCAGCTCACCTACTCCATGCTGGCCGGAATCAATACAGAAGACCTGGTAGAACCTTTTCTAGTTCATTACCCCAGCAGTGACGGCAAGTACCAGATTTCCGCCTTCGTTTACGTGCCGGACAACGCACCGCGCGACCACACACATCCGGCGATCGTGTACGTGCATGGCGGCCCGCAATCGCAAACGGTAAACAGCTTCAATCGTCTTGTTCAATATCTGGCCAACCAGGGTTACCTCGTCATCGCTCCCAACTATCGCGGCTCGACCGGCTACGGCAAAGAATTTATGGACGCCAATCGCTTCGACATGGGTGGCGGCGACCTACAGGACGTGCTTGCTGCTGCGGATTGGATTCAGAAGACAGGCTATGTCGATCCGAAGAAGCTGGTCATCATGGGCGGAAGCTACGGTGGATACATGTCCATGATGGCGGTCACCAAGTCTCCGGACACCTGGGCAGCAGGCGTGCCCATTGTTCCATTTGTGAACTGGTTTACCGAAGTGGAGCATGAAGATCCGCTGCTGCGCGAATATGATCTGGCGACGATGGGCGATCCTGTGAAAAATAAAGCATTGTGGGAGGATCGCAGTCCGATTAACTTCGTCGATCGCATCAAGGCGCCCCTGCTTCTGCTGGCGGGGGGCAATGATCCGCGATGTCCGAAGTCGGAAGCCGAGCAAGTGGCCGATGCCGTGCGCAAACGCGGGGGCGTTGTCGACTTGAAGATTTACGACAACGAAGGACACGGTTTCGCCCGAGTCGAAAACCAGATCGACGCGTACACGCGGGTCGCAGATTTCTTGAAAAAGTATGTGCCGGCGCCCCCGTGCGGATGCTCGCTTGAGTAACATCTTTCAGCACGAAGACACGGACGGACACGGAGTAAAGCACAAACTGAACTAAGTTTGATTCAGTGGAATCGGCTATTGAGCGATCTTGAAATGTCACAAACAGCGCCAATCATGAACATCTCGAACGCGCTGGCGAACGCGACTACGCAAAAGGGCATTTCTCTCGCTGTGCTCAGCGATCAGCAGCCGCTGCTCCTTGTCTTTCTTCGTCATTTTGGCTGACCCTATTGCGTGCAGGCGGTTTCGGAGATCGCGACGAAGCTCTCTGAAATCGCTGCTACTGGAGCGCAGTTAGCGTTCGTCCACATGGGAACTGAGGAGCAGGCGCAGAAATTCTTCTCCCGATTTGGACTCAGCAACGAGCATCGCGTCAGTGATCGGGGACGGGAACTCTACCGCGCTTTCTTACTAAAGCGCGGCACTCTCAAACAGCTATTCGGATGGAAAGTGTGGAAACGTGAGCTGCGTGAGCGCGTAATGCTTACAAACGGAATGGGTAAAGTTATTGGCGATTCCTTTCAGCTTCCCGGAGTGTTCCTGATCCACCACTCCGAGATCCTGAAAGCATTCCGCCACGAAAGCGTCGCCGACAAAGTGGACTACGTGACGTTAGCCAAGTGAAGAAAAATCATTTAACACGGAGGACGCGAAGGTCACGGAGGAACCAAGAAATTTAATGTGTTTTTCCTCCGCGCTCTCCGTGGCCTCCGTGTTCAAAGCTGTTGGCTCAAAGGGCAAAAGTTATCCCGCCAGGGCCGCCTCTGTTTTAACGCCATAGGCGTCATACCACGGGGTGGCTGCCTTCAGCTTTTCATTCACATTGCTGATGTTGGCGACACCTTCGGTGTTCATCCAATTGATAAACGCCTTCTCCCCCTGCTTAGCGAAGACCGGAACACCGTTGGCCCAGGTGGCGCGGCCGCACAACACGCCGTTGAACTTCACGCCCGACTCCGCTGCCAATTCCAGAGTTTCGGCAAACTCGTCGTTGCTGACTCCAGCTGAGAGATAGATGAATGGTTTCTTCGATACCGCAGCGGATTTGCGGAACAGCTCAATGGCTTCCTTACGCGTGTACGCCGAACCCTTGCCGATATTGCTCTTCACGCCTTCCACAAACTTCATGTTGATGGGGACTTCCGCCTTCATTACATCGACCGAGTACTGGTCCTTGGTGAACTCCTCCATGCTGCGGATCACGCTCTCAGGTTTCCGCTTGGCATATTCGATGCCTTTCTCGTCGCCGCCCGAGGGATCGTATCCGACAAACTCCAGGAAATAAGGAATGTCCTGACCGGCGCACTCGTCGCCGATGCGCTCTACGAAGGCATGCTTCATGTTGTTAATTTCTTTGGAATCGAAGGGTGAGTAGTAAAGAAGGATTTTGATGCAATCGGCGCCGGCCGCTTTCAGGCGGCGCACTGACCATCCGTCGAGCAGGTCGGGGATGCGGCCCGCGCGGGTATTGTCGTAACCGGTTTTCTCGTAGGCCAGCAGCAATCCAGCATTTTTATTGCGACGCTTCGCAGCCGGCAGCCCGAATTCCGGATCTAGCAGAATGGCGCTGGCATATTTCGTGAGTACCTCAGTGACGATGGCCTTGAAATCTTCGAGCATGCTGACAGGCACGTCAGGCACGCCTTTTTCTTTTGCCAGCGATTTTTGCAGAGAACCGCGCTGGTCCATGGCGGCGGCGGCGATCACGCCGCGTGAATCGGAGACGGCTTTCATGCCGGCAAGCTTTCCGGGTGTAAATTTCACGGGAATCCTCCTTATTAGCTGCTAGCTCCTGGCTACTGGCTGCTAGCAAAACCAAAATCAAAAACCTACCGCGGATTCCACAGATGAGCACGGACTGCACGGATTCAAAAACAAAGAGCCCAAATCCGTGAAATCCGTTTTGATCCATTTCATCCGTGTTGAAGCTTTTGCCTTGTTTTTGGTTTTGCCAGCAGTCCCTAGCCAGCACAAGCAGCCCGCGATTGTAGCCTAATGCGC
>DATNAF010000096.1:0-9322 GCA_035572845.1 Terriglobales bacterium | reverse complement strand
ATGGTCATTGAGAAAAACAGCTTTCCAGTTCGGATCAGTGAGAACTTTGGAGCCATCTTCACCCCGCGCCGCCGGAGTAAGCCCGGACGAAATTGCCTGCGCAAAAGAGAACTGTGGTCCCAACGCCGAAGCCGCGCTGGCGAATAATGCCGCCCGCATTAGCTCGCGACGATTGATCAGAGGAAGTTTGAGCTGAGATTTTTCCTCGGGCAGAATAACTTCAGGGGCCGAAATTTCCATTGTGCGAAATGATAATCCTTGCTGCTGGGTTACTCAAGAATTAACGATGGTTGAGGCTGATTTTTCTCGGCTGATTCCCGATTGACCTTTCATTTGATACAAGCGGCCAAACAAACTTGGTAACATCGCTGCCAGGAAAAATTCTGGTTTGCGCATCACCCACGTGTAATGAATTCGGAATGAATCGGTCAATCGTTGTCGCGGTGTTGCTTGCATTCTGCTTCGCGTACACCTCATGCGGCAGCTCGCCGCAATCATCGCCAGCGCCCGGCGATACCTCGTCCGTGTTGCCTAACTACCATCTTGTAGGCGACACCTCTCCAGTGCGGGACCCAAGCATCATGCGCCAGGGCAGTACCTACTACTTATTTTCGACTGATGCTGGCGGCGCAATTTCAGAAAATCTTCCGATCCGTTGCTCGACTGACAAAGTGAATTGGCGGCTCTGTGGCGCGGTCTTTAACCAGATTCCTGCGTGGGTGCAAGCTGCAGTTCCTGGAATCGGTGGACTCTGGGCTCCGGATATTTCATTTTTCAACGGCCTGTACCACATCTATTACGCCGGGTCTATTTTCGCCACTAACACTTCGGTGATTGGCATGGCAACCAACATCACGCTCGATCCCTCTGATCCGGCTTACCAGTGGGTGGACCAGGGAGAAGTGTTGAGTTCCTCTTCTGCAGACGATTTCAACGCGATTGATCCGAATATCCTGGTCGACACTGATGGAAGCATTTGGCTGACCTACGGCAGTTATTGGACGGGAATTAAACAGCGGCAGATCGATCCCCTGACCGGAAAATTATCCGCCGGCAACTCCACAATTTATTCGCTGGCGACGCGCCCGGGAGTGCAATTCAATCCCATCGAAGGCTCGTCGCTCGTTCACGAAGGAAGTTATTACTATCTGTTCGTTTCATTTGACGACTGCTGCAATCCCGATCCGTTTAAAGACACCTACCGGATTATGGTCGGTCGAGGCGCCAGTCCGCACGGGCCATTTATCGACATGAACGGAACTGACATGATGAACGGCGGCGGCACGCAACTGCTCGGCGGAAATGGGACGACATGGAATGCGCCTGGCGGAGAAACCGTCTATTCGGACCCACAGGACGGTGACATGATTACATTTCATGCCCTGCATCTCCCCGATGGCGCGGCTTACGTGTTCGTGAACTCCCTCGCATGGCCAAGCGGATGGCCGCAAATTCAGCCCTGATCCACATACCATCAACTTTCCAGACAGTTATACTTGCGTTCTAAATGCGTTTTCGAAAATTCCTCTCATCTCTCGTCGGTATTTGCGCGTGTGCGGGTTTGCTCGTCGCCTTGAACGCGCAAGAGCAAGCGTCTACTCCAGCTCAAGCTTCGCAAGGGGCTCACACCGAAGGAGCCGTATCGACCGGCGCTGCGCATCCGGCGGTGCTGGATGCTGAGCACCGACCCATCACGGCCGGCGGATTCGTTGACAGCGGACCAATAGTTTTTCAAGACATTGCTCAAAAAGCTGGTCTGTCCGGATGGCGGCACGTTATGGGTACGCCGGAGAAGCAGTTCATCATCGAAACCGTGGGTTCAGGCGTGGCTTTGCTTGATTACGACAACGACGGCTGGCTTGATATTTACCTGGTGAACGGTTCGACCTACGATGCGGAAAATGGCAAGGCCACTCCACCTCATGCGGCTCTGTTTCACAATAATCATGACGGGACCTTCACCGATGTTGCCGCGAAGGCAGCAGTCAGCAACGACCGCTGGGGCTTCGGCGTGGCAGTCGGCGACTATGACAACGATGGCTGGCCCGATCTCTACGTCACAAATTTTGGAAAGAACCGGCTTTATCACAATAACCACGACGGCACGTTTACCGACATGGCGGAAAAAGCTGGGGTTGCCCTCGGCAACTGGTCGACCGGCCCAACTTTCGGCGATTACGATGGCGATGGCCGCCTCGACCTCTTTGTGCCCGGTTATGTGCACTACGATTTTCAACGGCCACCGATTCCAGGGAGCCCAATGGTCGCCTTTCCTAGCTGCGAGTTCCGCGGATTGAAAGTGATGTGCGGCCCGCGCGGCCTTGTCGGCGAGCCCGATCACCTGTTCCACAACAACGGAGACGGAACTTTTACCGACGTCAGCGCAAAAGCCGGCGTGGACGACAAGAATTCCTACTACGGGCTGACCTCAGTTTTCGCCGACCTGAATAACGACGGCAAAGTTGACCTTGCTGTGGCCGATGATTCCACGCCCAATTACCTTTACATCAATAAAGGTAATGGCATGTTTGAAGACGCCAGCTATGCCTCGGGTTATGCATTAAATGAAAACGGCAAAGAAACCGCCTCGATGGGCATTGCCGTCGGCGATTATCTGAACAACAGCTGGCTTGATCTCTACAACACAGTTTTTTCTGACGATTACAATCCACTCTACCGAAATGAGGGCGACGCGAATTTTACTGATGTGAGTTACCCATCGGGAATCGCGGAAGTCACGATCCCTTTCTTGGGCTGGGGAACGGGGTTTCTCGACTACGACAACGACGGATGGCTCGACCTGCTTACGGTGAACGGGCATGTCTATCCTGGAGTTGACCAGAGCGACTGGGGGACCACATTCGCCCAGCGCCCATTGTTGTTCCACAACCTGAAGGGCGGCAAATTTGAAGTCATCCCTCCGGTGAAGGGAACTGGACTGGCCATGACTTTGGTTGGCCGGGGTGCAGCCTTCGGAGATCTGTTTAATGACGGCAAAACCGATGTCGTGATCAATCCCCTTGATGGCCCGCCCGTTTTACTGCGAAACGTCAGCCCTGATCGACATCATTGGGTCGGACTGAAGTTAACTGGGGGCCCCAAGTCGCCGCGCGACGCGATCGGCGCGACGGTTTACCTGACTGCCGGAGGCATGCGCCAGCGCCGAGACGTAATCAGCGGCGGGAGCTTTGCTTCTTCTAACGACCAGCGGCTTCACTTCGGGCTGGGAGACTCCGCCTCGGTCGATCAAGTGGAAATCCACTGGCCGGATAAGCTTATGCAACGATTGAAGTTACCGGCGGGAGTGGACCGCTACTACACGATCGAAGAAGGCAAAGATGCGGCTCCGTTACCGCACTAATTGAGCGATCCGGTGCCCGATTCAAACCAGGCAATTCCACCCTGCGTAACACTGGTAAACGTTTTCTGAATTTGCTTGACAACTGCTATTGAACCAAACTAAATTTTCGGCACGATGAACAGAGTGGCTGCCGCGACGCTAGTCTCTTGCCTCTTCGCGGTTCTCTGCCCTCCGAATCTTCCAGCACAATCCCAACCCAAAACGCTGGAAGGTTTATTCCACGAGGGAACTGAAGCCATGCGCGCGGGCAATCTGGACCAGGCAGCGCAGGACTTCTCCGCCGCAGCCAAAATGGATCCATCGTTTGCGGAAGCATCGTTCAACCTCGGACTGGTTCGAATGCAGCAGGGGCAATACCAGGAGGCAATCCCTCCCTTGAACCGCAGCCTTGCGCTGAAACCCAGGCTTCGGGGAGCACATCTGTTCCTGGGAATCGCCGAGTATCGCCGCAACGAGAATGACAAAGCAATTCTCGCCCTGAAACGCGAAACTGAAATCGATCCTTCCAGTGCGCAAGCTTTTATGTGGCTCGGAGTTGCGGAGTTGGCCAAAGGTGATGCTTTCGCCGCGACTGCAGCTCTCGACAAGGCTGCTGAGCTGAAGCCCCACGACGTGGACATTCTTTATCATCGCGGGCGCGCCCACATGCTGGTTTCAAAAGCCAGCTATGAGGAAATGTATAAGACCGATCCCAACTCCTGGCGCGTTCATCAGGTGCTTTCCCAGTCGTACGCCGACGCCGACCGCGTGGATGACGCAATCGCCGAATGTCAACTCGCAGTCAATGCCCGGCCGAACGAACCCGGATTGCACGAAGAACTTGCCGACCTTTACTGGCGGCAGAACCAGCTGGCCAAAGCCGAAACCGAGTTTCAGAACGAATTGAAGGCCGATCCCGAGAGTACAGAATCTCTGTACAAACTTGGCGTAATCAGCCTGGAACGCTCGAAAACCGAGGTGGCCGCCGAACTGTTGTCACGGGTGCTAAAACGCACGCCTCATTCGGCCGATGCCGAATATCAGCTAGGGCGAGCGCAGGCGCAGATGGGCAATGTGGACGCGGCCGTCACCAACTTCCAGGCTGCGGTTACTGACTCCGGTAAGTCAGACACGGAAACTTTGCGGCAATCTTACTACCAGTTGGCGCAACTGTACCGTCGGCAGCAAAAGCCTGAAGAATCGCGCGCCGCGCTGGATTCGTTTATGCGTTTGAAGCAGCAAGCCGATGCGCAGCAATCACAGAATTTGCAGGACAAGCTGCGCCGGTCGGCGCAGTTACAGCAATCGGCGCCATCGCAGTAAGTAGTAGTCGTGGGTATTTGTTGTTGTGGGGTTGAACCTGGAGTTGCAGTAATCGTGGATTGCAGCACCTGGTAAACGCTTTCCAAGACATACATTCAGGCTGGAGGATGAATTCCATGCATTTGCGCAAGTTAGCCTTGTTCGCCTACTTCCCCCTTGTCGCAGCAATGCTTTTCTTAACCGCCGTAGCCCAGACCAACCAGGGCTCAATTGCCGGCAACGTATCAGACCCATCCGGCGCGATGGTCGCCAACGCGAAAATCGTAGCCAAAGAAAGAAATACTGGGGCGACCTATCAGACAGTTTCGAGCTCCGCCGGTTCTTATCGCTTGCCTAACGTCAACATTGGAAGTTATGACATCACGGCGACCGCTCCCGGATTCAAATCCGCGACGCTCGAAGGGGTGTTGGTACAAACTGCCACCACCTCGTCTATTGAGATCAAGCTGCAAACCGGCACTGTCACCGAAAACGTGATCGTGAACGCGGACGCACCAACAGTTCAGGCTGACAGTGCTGACATCGGCACAGTTGTCACTACGAAACAGATTCTCGACCTGCCATTGCCGCTGGGCACAACCGTGCAGAACATGCGTTCCCCAGAAGCTTTTGCTTTCTTGATTCCAGGAGTTGTTGGGCCGGGATCAGATTCTGGTAACGGCGGCACTTTCGAATCGAAGATTACGGGTGGGCAAAACTACGCGACCGAGGTCTTGCTCGACGGAGCCGCTACCACCCGTTCAGAAAACGGCTCATCATTCGATGAAACTGCACCTTCAGTCGAAGCCCTTGGCGAATTCAAGATCCTCACCTCCACAGTTCCGGCCGAATTTGGCAGGACCACTGGCGGAATTGAAAGCTTCAATACCAAGAGCGGCACGAACAATTATCACGGAAACCTCTATGAGCTTTTCCGCAATGAAGACCTGGACGCTAATGTCTGGGGTAATGACTACATGTTGAAGACGCAAAACCTGCCCGCGGCACAGCGCCGGCAATTCGAGACCCCTCTCGATCGTCAGAATGATTATGGCGGGACGTTCGGTGGCCCGGTTGTAATTCCGCATCTTTACAACGGTAAAGACAAAACGTTTTTCTTCTTCTCATGGGAGCAGTATCGTCAGACCCAAGGCGGAGTAAGCACTTCGACGGTGCCGACCGCGGCTATGCGAAACGGTGACTTCAGTGCCTTGTTAGGGCCGCCGCTTACTGTACCCGTTGGCAACACCACGCACCCTGTAATAAATCCATGTGATGGTTCACCAATCTTGGTTGGTCAAATATTCGACCCGTCTACTACCCAGACTATTAACGGCGTTCAGTGTCGCACAGCATTTCCAGGAAATATTCTCTCGCCATCCTCGACTGTGGGGCAGAACATAATAGGTTTCTATCCCGCACCGCAAACCCCGGGTCTCACCAACAATTACAACTTTGGATTCAGTATCCCGATTGAGGATACAACCATGACGTTCCGCATCGACCAGAACATCACGCAGAGCGATAAGGCATACTTCACCTACTCCTCGCGTGAGAACACTCGCAACTCAACTACTCCGATATTTGCTGGTCCGGCTGGATATGCCCGGACCCAGTTCTTTGGCACTCACTACCTGCGGCTGGGGTATGACCACACGTTTAGTGCAAGCCTCTTAAACCACCTGAATCTTGGATATAACCGCACGAATAGCAAGAACGTGGGTGCTGGGATCGGGTTGGGAAAAGGGCAAAACTTCGACCAGGTGCTCGGCATTACAGGTGGCGCTGCTGGGCAATTATTCCCGTCAATTACGCAAACTAATGCAACAAATATTGGTGACAATGTTGACGGGGACACAATCGACAATGGTTTCCGTTTCAACGACACACTAAATTGGGTAAAGGGTAAACACCAAATCAAAGTCGGGTATGAGCAGTGGTATCAGCAGTATTCGCCGATTGACTTCTCGAACACCAGCGGAACCTTTGGTTTCACGAATAACCAGACCGCCACATTCGGTATAGACCCGCTGGTCAGCAACAGCACCCCTGTCGACGTGAGAAACCAAACCGGCGACAGTATTGCCAGCACTTTGCTCGGCCAACCTGATTCCGGTGCTTATGCAGTTATTAAGGATCAGGCAAGATTCCTGCGAAGTTATTTTGCGGGCTTTGTACAAGATAGCTACAAAATAACTCCCACCCTGACTTTAAACTTCGGAATGCGATACGAGATAGACCAACCCTTTAAAGAAGCCAACGACAATATGTCTGAGCTGAGCCTTACCGCCCCGAACTGCAACAGCTTTACGCCTGTCTGCCCGACAACACCGAGTTTGCCTGGCGCACTGGTTTTTGCTGGAAAGGGTCCGGGTAGGAACGGAGTTACCGGCGAACGCTGGGCGGAAACTTACAAGAAAAACTTTGGCCCTCGCTTCGGCTTTGCTTACGCGCCAAACTTCCTCGGGGCCGGAAAAACGGTGTTCAGAGGCGGGTACGGAATTATTTATGGAGGGTTGCAATACGCTGACTTCGGAGGCCAGTCAAGGCAGGGATTCCGGGGCACCGCGGGTCAGTTCTCAAACGGCTTTTCGCCGTCTTTCAATCTCGATACCGGCATGACGGCTGCGCAACCGACGGTTCCAAATTTTGATCCCTCGCAGGTGAACTTCCAAGGCTGCTGTACCGAGGTCTACATTGCCAAATCATACGGCCGACCGCCGATGGTTCAGAACTGGAGCTTCGAGGTGCAGCGCGAGATCATGACAGACATGATTCTGGATGTGGCTTATGTCGGCCAGCACTCGCAAAACCTGCGCACGAATTATGACGGAGAGAATATTCTCAATCCGAAATATTTCTCGCTCGGCCCCTTACTTGGTCAGCAGTTGCAGAACCAGACGACGGTTGCGGCTCCATATCCGAACTTCCCGGGAACGCAAATTGTCGCCCAGGCGCTGTTGCCGTTTCCACAATTCTTCGGCATCAACACTGATGGCCAATTGGAAAATCTCGGGCAATCAACCTACAACGCTCTGGAAGCGCAGCTCACTCGCCGTTTTCATAATGGCTTGAACTTGATGGCTTCATACACCTGGTCGAAGACGCTGACTAACGCAGATGCGGCGTTGCCATTCTTTGCAACACTCCACCAAGGCGGCGCACCTCAGAATTTCTTTGATCAGCGTGGCGACAAGGCCATCAGCAATCAGGACCTGCCACAAAACTTTGTTGTGAGTTACTTATACGAATTGCCGTTGGGCAAGGGGAAGAAATATCTAAATAGCAACGGAGTGCTTGACCGAGTAGTGGGGGGCTGGCAGATAGGCGGGATCCAGCGGTATGAAAGCGGTCAGCCAATGGCATTCGGCTGTGCTACTGCTCCCCCTGCATATGGGGAATGTATTCGCTTCGACCAAGTCCCCGGCAGTTCCATTCTTAGCTCGGCTTTCAAGAGCAGCCACTGGAATCCAATAACTGACCCGATCTTTAACTCAATCGATCTGCCCAACGTGGTGAATCCGTCGGAGGCGGCTTTCGATGATCCGAACTCAATTGCGCACCTCGGTGCACGGGGAACTTACGTCTTTGGAACCATGCCTCGCGTCTTTGGCAACGTTCGAATGAAGCCGTATTTGAGTGAGGATTTCAGTCTCATTAAACGAACAAAAATTACCGAAAGAGCAGATCTAAATCTCCAAATCACGATGATCAATGCGTTTAACCGACACATTTGGAATCGACCTGAGGACCTCAATCCTTATGACTCTCAAGTCAATTCTCGATCGTTCGGGGTAATGCAAATCACCAACTTCAGTAATATCGGGGGTGGCAGTTATCTCTTGCTTCCGCGCAAGATACAGCTACAACTGAAATTGGAGTTCTGACGGTTTTACTCGATGCGTCACTGGGCCGCTGCTACGTCAGCGGCCCTTTGTTTTGGAGCGCACCAGCTAGTTTGGTGATTGTTACACTAGGCACAGGCATTCACTCCTCATGCGGAATCTTCACTGGTCTGGGGCCGTTCTTATATTGTCCATAGCGACCGCTTTGATGATTGCCCTGAGCGTTGTTCCGCACGTTTCAGCTCAATCCGGCACCATGCCTGGGCACTTCGTCGACGCGACCGAAAAGCTAGGCATTCACTTTCGCCAGCAGGCTTCCCCCACCTCCAAAAAATACTTGCTCGAAACCATGGGCTCCGGCGTGGCCCTATTCGATTACGACAATGACGGCCGGCTCGACCTTTTCTTCGCCAATGGCGCGCCGTTGTCCGATCCAACTCCTAAAGAAACGATTCCACAAAAAAGCGGCCCGCAATATTGGAATCGGCTTTATCACCAGAAAGCCGACGGCACATTTGAGGACGCGACTGAGCATGCGGGACTGATGGGCACTGGATACTCCACCGGGGTCGCGGTCGGCGATTACGACAACGATGGATTCGAAGATCTGTATGTTGCCGGCTATGGGCACAGCACGCTGTACCGCAATAACGGCGACGGCACATTTACCGACGTGACTGCCAGCGCGGGCGTTGCCGGCTCAGGATGGATGACCAGCGCGGCATGGGTCGACTACGACGACGATGGACGGCTCGATTTGATTGTCGCGCGCTACATGCAATGGGATTTTGACGACATCTACTGCGGCCACCGCGAACAGGGTTTCCGATCGTAT
>DATNAF010000095.1:0-5551 GCA_035572845.1 Terriglobales bacterium | reverse complement strand
ATACTCGAGATTCTTAAACATCTCCACGGCGCACGCTACATGGGTGTGCTGGGCTGGAGCGGTGTGTCCCGATAACGGCAGGTTGAAGGCCTGGCACAGGGCTGCGACTTGCAAAAATCCGGTGATGCCGCCGCAGCGCGTAATGTCAGCCTGCTGCACATCGACAGCGCCGGCGGAAAGCATTCGATTGAAATAGAAAATATCGTACCCATACTCGCCTGCTGCGATGTCCATTCCTGCGGGGGCGCGGTCGCGAATCGAGCGTAATCCACTCAGATCGTCCGAGGAGACCGGCTCCTCAAACCAACAGACACTCATTTCTGCGAAAATTTCCGCTTGCGATAAGGCTTGCTTTGCGGTGTAGGCTCCGTTTGCATCCACGTACAGGCCAGCATCAGGTCCGATCGCGTTGCGAGCAGCGGCCACGCGCTCAATGTCGCGATGGGCGTCGCGGCCAATTTTCATTTTCACGTTATGGATGCCCTGCTCCACCCACCCGGATAATTGTTCAGCGAGCTTGCTATCCGCGTAGGAGGTAAATCCCCCACTGCCATAGAGTTCCGCGCCATTCCTCACCTGACCCAGCAAGGTGACCAGCGGAATGCCGAGCAGCCGCGCTTTCAAATCCCAAGCCGCACAATCAACCGCGGAAATTGCCATGGAGCAAATTCCCGGACGTCCGAGGTTCCGGACCTTTCTCCACATGGCCATGTAAATCGATTGAGGAGAAAGCGCGTCGGCGCCCTTGATGGTGGTTTGCAATGTTTTCTGAATCAACTCGCCGGTTTCGCTGTTGGCATATGTGTACCCAAGGCCCTGCTTGCCGCCGGCGTCAATGGTTACGATCACGATTGTGGTGTGGTCCCATTCGCAGGTGCCATCTGACTCGGGCTGATCGGTGGGAATGGTATAGCTCTCAACTGACAGACGTTCGACAAGAACCGAACTGCGCACTGCGACCTCCTTATTAGTTGCGCTTGTGCCTCGCCCAGCCAAGCACGCCTACTCCCGCGGCGACTGCGCCCAGTGCAACCGCTGTCCTGATTTTCGATTTGCGCACAGCGGCCCGATGCGGCGCAAGAATCTGATTTTCGGGCATGCTACTGAAACGAAGCCCGTCGCCATCGATGGCGAGTTTCATCAACTCGGCGAAGTGAAGGGGATGGCGGTTTGAAAGCTGAGATACCTGCTCGCGGCAGCTGAATCCGTCCGCGACAATCGCCGTGTCTAATTCTTCACGGCGAATCATCGGCAGAAGCGAGTGCTCACCAACCTGCACTGACACGTCATACTTGTCGCTCTCGAACCCAAATGACCCTGCCATTCCGCAACATCCGGAAGTCGTTTCGTGCACGTCGGCGCCCATCTTTTTGAGCAACTCCTGCTCGTGCTCGGCTTTCTTAATGATGGCCTTGTGATGACAATGGGCATGCATGAGCACTTTGCTGTGAAGTTTCGGAAGTTGGTGGCCATTGGAGTGCTTCGCCATGAACTCACCGAGCAAGAACGTATTTTCCATTAAACGGTGAGCGTCCGCCCTATCGGGAAAGAGCTCGTTAACTTCGTCCCTCATCACGGACCAACAGCTCGGTTCAAGAACAACGATCGGGGTTTTTGAATCGAGGACCGGACGAAGGACCTTCATGAGCCTCAGCAGATATTTTTCCGCCTTGTCGAGAAAGCCGTAGTCATAAAGAGGGCGGCCACAGCAGACATAACTCTCTGGAAGGATGACATCGTATCCAAGGTGCTCGAGCACTTCGACCGCTGCTTTTGCTGTTTGCGGGAAGAAGTAATTATTGAATGTGTCAGGAAACAGTAAAACGCTCTTCCCTTCTGTAATGCTGCTTTGAGCGCGGTTCTTTTTAAACCAGCGAGTAAATGGTTCGGCCGCGAATTGAGGGATCTCTCGCTTCATCGGCATGCCGGCCGTAAGTTTTGCTAATTCCCGAATTCCAGGTGTCGAAGTGGCAAGATTGACTAATCCGGGGACATGAGAAGCAATTCGCGCCCACTTGTCGACCAGTCCAAACGCATACGCCGAACGTGGCCGGATCCGGCCTTCCCAGTAATGGGAAAGGAACTCGGCCTTGTAGGTCGCCATGTCTACATTGACCGGACAATCTCCTTTACAACCCTTGCAGGAAAGACAGAGGTCAAGCGCATCTTTCACGTTGTCATCGCGCCAGCCTTTGCGAATGGGATCTCCCTGCAGCATCTCCCAAAGCAAATGCGCGCGACCTCGGGTGGCGTGTTTCTCTTCATGCGTGACCATGTAACTTGGGCACATGGTTTGGTTATCGAGAACATTGGAGCTCTCGCGGCGGCAGTTCCCTACTCCTACGCATCGCAGCGTGGCATGAGAGAACTTGCCTTTGTCGTTGGGGAACTTGAAATGAGTTTTGGGTTCCCATGGATGGTAGTCAGCCCCGAGCCGCAGATTTTCATCCAGCCGATAAGGATCGACAACTTTGCCCGGGTTCATCTTCCAATCGGGGTCCCAGATGGTCTTGTACTCACGGAAGGCCTGCACGATTTCGTTGCCGAACATCTTGGGCAGCAACTCGGCCCGAGACTGGCCATCGCCGTGTTCGCCGGACAGCGAACCCCCGTAGCTCACCACCAGGTCAGCTGCGTCTTCAGCAAAGTGCCTATAGTTCTCGACTCCTTTTTGGGTGACGAGATCGAATGTAATTCGGCAGTGAATGCAGCCCATCCCGAAGTGGCCGTACAAGGCGGCCACATATCCGTACTTCTCAAGCAATTTGCAGAAGTCGCGCAGATAGGGGCCAACTTTGTCCGGAGCTACGGCAGCATCTTCCCAGCCGGGCCACGATGCGGGCAAGCCGGGAACGAAAGCGGTCGCGCCGAGTCCCGATTCGCGAATGTCCCAAACATGTTTTTCCTGCTCGGGCTTATCGTATAACTTCATCGTAGGCGGGTTCGGTTTTGTCTTGAGCCGCTCCATCAGTTCCCGCGCCCTGCCATCTGCCTCTTCTTCTGTGTCGCCCGGCATTTGAACCAATAGCCAGCCTTTGCCTTCGGGCAAACTGCTGAGGTCCTTTACGTGCAGGCCTTTCTTCGTCATGTTCTCGATAAGAAAATGATCAATGCCTTCGAAGCCCATCGGTTTGGATTCCAGAATTTCTGGAACGTGGTCGCCCGCCTGGTAGATGTCGGGATAGCCGAGCACCACCAAAGTCTGGAAGGGGGGATTGTGGACCAGTCGAAGCTTGGCCTCAAGAATCGTAACCAGTGTGCCTTCCGAGCCTACGAGCGCGCGGGCCAGATTAATGCGGCCTTGTGGATCAGGAATAAGTTGGTCGAGGTTGTAACCGGAAATACGACGAGGAATATTTGGGTACCGCTCGCGTATCTGAGTCGCGTACTTATCACGCAACGCCAAAAGCGACTTGTAAATTCCACCGACACGACCGGGCTTCGCACTCTCAGACTTCATCTCTTCTTCGCTGGTCCAACCCAAGTGCATTCGGGTGCCGTCGTATAGAACAACTTCCAGAGCTTCGGTATTGCTTGCTACAGAGCCCGCCATTTGCGCATGCATGCCACAGGAATTGTTGCCCAGCATTCCGCCAAGAGTGCAGTGACTGTGAGTTGCCGGATCAGGGCCGAAGGTAAGGCCGTACTTACCGGCGGCATTGCGTAGATTGTCGAGCACACAACCTGGGCGCACCGTGGCCTGTTTACGCGCGGGATCGATATTGAGAATCTGTCCGAGGTATTTGGTCCAGTCCATCACGATGGCGGTATTACAGCACTGGCCGGCAAGACTGGTGCCGCCACCGCGCGACAACAATGGCACGCCGAATTTTCTGCACGCCGCAACGGTGTTGATCACATCTTCGATAGATTTCGGAATGACTACGCCAATTGGGACTTGACGATAATTCGAGGAGTCCACTGCGTACATCGCTTTGCTGCCATCATCGAATCGGACTTCGCCTTGGATAATGCCTTCCAGTTGCTCCTGTAGCGCATGAATTTCTCTGGGATCATTAAACGAGGCATTAGGCCGTGAGGCATCAGCATTGATCGGAGTGATCGCGCGTAAAGCATTCATGAATGATCTCCCGCTTATAAAGCCGCCACCTAACTTCGATGTGACCTCACAGTTGGGGTTTGCATTGTGTGGACGCGAAAACAAGGAAGATTTGGCGGATTCAGCCCGGAAGAAATTAATAAATTGAGATCGAAGAAATGCGCATCTCTGGTTGCTGTTCGATATCTTGTGCGCTCCCGATTACGCCTGAGTATTTCGCGCACGACAGTTCAAGATGGAACGCGGCAGGTGCGCGGGTGGAGGGTGCGGTGTTGCATCCGCAACGGTGTTGAGGGCGCCGATCAGTCACGAAAAAGCACAACATGAGGTTGGTAGATGCACGATCCCGATCCTCACGCAAAAAATACGGAAGGACATGAGCCTGATCTCATCGCGGCCAATTCGCGGCTTTATCTGTCAATTCTGAGTTGTACTTGGGTGTCCCTGCCGCTCGGCCCACAGGCTGTTGGCAACGATGCACACTGCCAAAACTCCCAATACCAGCAGACCTCGTCTATCAAGCTTCGGAAACAGCAACAAAGAAACCGCAATTGCAAGCACTACAAAAATATTTCCTAATGGAAGAAGGAATTTGGCCTCTGGCACGCCTGACTTACGGCGCAAGACCGGCAGGGCAGCACAAACCGAGGCGTAGTAGATCAGGCGAGCCATGGCCGAGATAGCCACGTTCCACTGAAAGCTCCCGATTAAAGAAAAGAACCAGAGGCAGATCGCGAATATAACAATCGCGATGTGGGGGGTCCGAAACTTGTCGTGCACGGCGGCGACCCACTGAGGCATGTCTCCCTGCTCTGCTTGGGCAAACAGGATGCGAGGGAACCCTAAAATGTTCGCGCTGAGGTAGCCGTAGCAGGAGACCAGAACGCCGACGCTCACCAGTCGGGCTCCCCAAACTCCAATCATCAGTTGCGCCGCAGTGGCCATAGGGCGATCAGTCATGGATGCGCCGGGCAGCAATGAAATGGTCAACCATTGCGTCATGGTGTAGATCAACACACAAACAACCAATGCGACCGCCAGAGAGAAAGGATAGTCGCGGCGTGGATCCTTAGCCTCTCCTCCAACCATCAGCGCAGTTTCGTATCCGCCGTAGGCAAACATCAGCAGCAGCACCGGATGAAGCCAGAGCTTTGGTGATCCGCCAGGCGCGGAAATCACGAGGGGTATGTGTTTGAAGATGATGAAAAATAACCCCGCGGCGATAAAACCAACCAGGGTCACGAGCTTCGCCGCGGTAAAAAGATTGCTCTGATTCGCGCCTTTTTTCACCCCGACGTAGTTCACCGCGGTCAGGACACCTAAGAGCAGGGTAAGAACAATGATACGTGGGAGCGGGTTCTTTGCTGCCGGCCAGAATTTTCCCACGTAAAGAATGAACAAATTAGCGTTGGCTGCGGCGGCGGTCAGTCGCGCCAACCAGCCGAGCCAAACGATAGCGATTCCGAAGGTACGGCCGAAGGCGGTCCGGGT
>DATNAF010000094.1:0-3682 GCA_035572845.1 Terriglobales bacterium | reverse complement strand
GTGGGGATGCTGCTGGACGCGGGAGCCAAACCTCCTGCAAAACCAGAAGGGGCGGCCGCTTTGATCGAGGAGTTTCGGCGGCGAGGAGTACCAGCTTCCTGAAAGAGCTCTAGATCGAAAGCAGCTCATAGTCTAATTCTTTTCAAATCTATACGATATTTCGCCTTCATTCGTATCTAGCGATGAGGCAAGCGATGAGAGGTCCTAGCCCTGCGACGATGCCAAGCATTCGGTTACCTGCGACGGGCGAGGCTTTCGAGCGGCAAAGAGCGACTCGCAAGGTTCATTCGTAGGCGGGTACCAGATAGATTCGACGCTGAGGATATTTTGCACGACGTTCTCTACGGGTTCCTTGAGTCGGGCAATTCAGCTTACGAGTCTTCGGAGCGTGGGCGGTGGCGTGCGCCACCGTGGCCCGAGATGACATCAGAACAGCGAGAGCAATTCAAGCAGGAACTACGAGCGGGCTGCGGGCGTGTTGCGCCGTCCCAGCCAGCATCTCGCGCTTGATTGTGTAATTTGCTGAGACCCGCTCTGCTCGACGGCGTTCATTGCTGGAGTACCCCCAGGGTGGCGCACTCAGCCGTGCTGTTCGACTTTTGCGCGAAGTCTTTGCTTGGCAAGGACATACTGATCCGAAGACCTTACATGTTGGATATAAAGCTCTTACAGCATGGAGATACGATTCGACCAATATGAGCGAGTCTCCTCGGCGTCGCGCTCTCAGCCACCGCATTGCGGAAAGTATGTATTTCGTCACGCAGGTCATTCGTGTTAACCACATCATGTTATTGTCGTTAGAGAGCATCGAGCACAAAGGTTTAGGGGATTTTCCACCATCGACAGATGTGTAAGGTTAGCATAGTCGTTCCGAACTACAACCACGCTCGGTATTTGCCGAAGCGAATAGAGACTATTCTGCGCCAAACGTATCAGGATTTTGAGCTAATCCTGTTGGACGACTGTTCGACAGATGATAGCCGCCGAGTGCTCTCCCGCTATGAAGATAATCCGCGAGTGCGACTCGAATTCAATGATGTGAATTCAGGAAGCCCCTTCAAGCAATGGAACAGGGGTGTGTGCCTGGCGCGCGGCGCTTATGTTTGGATCGCCGAGTCCGATGATTACGCGGATGAAAGATTCCTGGAGCGTCTGGTTCCCAGCCTTGAGCGTGACGAGTCAATTGTATACGCATATTGTCGGTCGTGTCGCGTTACAGAGGACGGGCAGTTGAGCGGATTCGAGGATACGTATATACCTCACCAAGGACCGCGTGCATGGACGGGCGATTATTCAGTTGATGGTAAACGTGAATGCCTCGAGTATTTCCTGTTCGTCAATGCTGTGCCAAATGCGAGTGCGGTGCTGCTGAGGAAATCTGCATATGACTTGGTCAAGGGAGCGGATGAGAGTCTTGTGCTGTGCGGTGATTGGAAATTGTGGGCTGCCTTGGCTCTAACTGGTCGTATAGAGTATTTGAGCGAGCCGCTGAACTACTACCGTAACCATGGAGTGACTCAACGCAGCCGAACCGGACGGAAATCGGTGAGTGTCTCAGAAAGTCTTCGCGTAGTGAAATGGATCATGAACCGAATGGACTTATGTACCTCGGAATGTAACGCAATCTATAAGGCGCACGCGGCAGGCTGGGTGCCGGAGTTGCTGAGCATGCACGTTCCGCTGAGAGTAAAGGCGACCGTTTGGCACGATGCGAAAGCGATGGATCCACATCCTATTCGAAGGATTTTGATTCCGGCCATCGAGACCGCGCGAAAGAGTTTTGTGCGACGTTACAAGTTGGTTCGGTCGGGATTTGCCAATCCGGCGGCTCTGCCGAGAAAATCGGGCCATGCGTGACGCGATCGTTTTCTCGACGTGGTCTTGGGACATGTTTAACGTTCCTGAACGGATCGCGCTGGCGATCGCGATGCGAGGAGCCCGCGTTCTTTATTGCGAGATGCCGGGTTCCCGATTTAAGAAGAAGGGCGGATCGATTGGTGAGGTTGCCGATGGCGTTCACGGATTCCGTCCGGAATACTGGGGAGCGAAATTGAATACTTTTTCGCCCGCTCGTAAGGTGCAGTGGAGAATAGTTGCGCGACAGGTGCTTCGAAAATCGGATGAGTTGGAATTAAAGGACCCGATTTTTATTTACTCCCATGTCAAGTCGATTGAGCCACTTTGCGAGACTATGAGAGGCCGCGGGCTGCCGCTGGTACATGTATGCATGGATTACCCAGAACCGTACCAATACGCGCAAATTGCACTCGCGGATTTGACGTTGGTGATTCCAAAGACAGTCGCTGACAAGCTGCGAGCGGAATTCGGCGACGTTAAAATCGCCCTGATTCCCCAAATCTATCATTCGCCGGCCGATGACTGTCACCATGCTGTCGATGCGACTGCAGTCCACGCTGACTTGGTGAAGTTGAAGGCACAAGGTAGACCAATTCTGGGCTATTTAGGACCTTTATATGGACGGCTTAGCGTCAGCTTATTGAAAGAGCTGCTTCGGTTGAGACCGGATTGGGAGTTTGTGTGTTTTGGAGGCGCGGACACATTGGGGCTGGAAAATGCGCACGATTTGCCGTGGGTGACTGCAGCGCTGCTTCCCTCATATCTGCGTGTGTTTGACGTCGGCTTCATGCCGTATGACTGCACGGATGAGAAAAACCTGCACTGTTCACCGCTAAAAATATTCGATTATTTCAGCCTTGGCATGCCCGTTGTAGCTACGCCGGTGCTTTCGCTGCGGGATTTTGGAAACATGGTCTATCTGGGCGAAACATCTCGGGAGCTGGCGCGTGCGGTCGAAATGGCGTTGAACGAGCCGAAAGACAGTGAGAAGCGACAGCGGAGAATTGAGGCAGTGCACTCGCATACCACGCAATTGGTAGGAGAGCGGCTCGAGGATATTTTGACCTTCGCTGAACCACGATCTCGAGCGGTGGACTCGGTAACGGCGTGGTGACCGTGATTAGTGGCGGAGCTGATCGGGGTGCCAGGACTGGCGTGCCCGTTGTGATGAACGCTTCCTTCAATTTGCGCGGCGAGCCGATTGTTTGCACTCCTACGGATGCGGTCCGCACATTCTTCAGCTCCGGCATGGATGCGCTTGTGATCGGCAACTTCGTCGTGGAGAAATAGCTCCGTGCAGAAGTGGATTGCATTAATGGGCAGGCGCGACCAGCCGACGGACGGCGTCGCGGACTACTGCGCCTTTCTCGCGAAGCCTCTATCGACAAGCGGAGTGGGCCTGGAACCGATGCACGTCTCGTGGGATAGCGATGGATGGCTGTCGGCCATCTACAAGCTGCGGCGTGAGAGCAAGAATTGGCGCGGGAGCACCGTTCTCGTCCAATACACTGGCATGGCTTGGTCGCGGCGCGGCTTTCCAATTGGAGTCATGGCCGTCGTTCGCGTCCTGAAGCATAGTCATGTCCGGTGCATCGTGGTTTTTCATGAATATGAGCGCCAGTCCGGCTCAGGGCGATGGATTGATCGCATTCGCGGTGCATGCCAGGATCGAGTGATTCGCGGCCTGTATCGCGCGGCGGCGAAGGCGATCTTCACCGTTCCGCTCAAAAGTGTGGCTTGGCTTCCGGCAGAGCGGGCCAAGGCACAATTTATCCCCATCGGCGCAAATGTCCCAGAGCGGGTGAACCCTCGGAAGCCTGCGGAC
>DATNAF010000093.1:0-4429 GCA_035572845.1 Terriglobales bacterium | reverse complement strand
AATTGACTGGCGCGCGGTTCGAAACGAATTCCCCGCCCTCCGAAATCGGGTCTTTTTGAACACGGCAACGTATGGCCAGTTGCCGCGGCGCGCAGCGGAAGCGGTAGCCGAACACTTCCGCAAGCGCGATAAAACCGCTTGCAGTGATTTTCTTTCCTGGTTCGATGACATGGACCGGCTCCGTATCGCGATCGCTCGATGGATTGGCGCCGCGGCGGACGACATTGCGTTCATCACCTCGGCAAGCAACGGTCTTTCCACAGTCCTAAGCGGCATCGATTGGTGCGAAGGCGACGAGCTTCTAACGCTTACCGACGAATTTCCGAATCAACTTTACGCCGCGGAATCGCAATACGGCGTGCGAAGCGTGGTCCGCCCCTGGCCCGAATTCGAAGCGGCGATTTCCGAGCGAACCCGCCTCGTCCTGCTGAGCACCGTCAACTATCGAACGGGTTTACGCCCCGATCTTTCTGCAATCATCCCTTCGCTACGCAAGCGCGGCATTCTCGTCTATCTCGACGGCACCCAGAGCCTGGGCGCGTTGCGCTTCGATTGCGGTGCGGTTCAGCCCGATTTCCTTGTGGTGGATGCGTACAAGTGGATGATCTCCCCCAACGGCGCCGGTTTCCTCTATGTGCGGCCCGAAATACGCGAATGGCTGCGCCCCAACATCATCGGATGGCGCAGCGACCGCAAATGGCGCAATGTGGAATCGCTGCATCAGGGCGCGCCGCGATTTTCTGACACCGCTGAGAAGTACGAGGGCGGAATGCTGGCGTTTCCGTCGCTGATGGCGATGGCCGCCTCGCTCACCTTATTCGAAGAATTGGGCAGCGCAGTCATTGAGCAACGGGTATTGCAACTGGCCGGCCGGCTGCGCGAACGCATGTCAGCACTAGGCGCGGATGAATTTCCTTCTCAACCGCGGACACTACCATCGCAGATTCTGCTGTTCAAGGTGAAGGAGATCGACTCGTCGAGGCTCGCGAAGAAGTTGGAAGAAAAACACATTCATGTCTCCGCGCGGCGTGAGTATCTGCGAATATCACCGCATTTCTATAACAGCGAAGAGGACATCGGCACTCTATTCGACGTGCTGCGCTCCGCGTAAGATGTTCTTGCTCCGCCTATTCGGCATTTGGGATGCCCTGTCCGTCTGGGCTGTAGGCTTGGCTCACCGCCAGCGTGTCCACGTATTCGCGCATGAAGGTGACTTGGCCGTCTTCTATCTTCCAGACGTGCGCCCAATACGAGCGGGAAGCCTTGCCGGTGGCCTTCACGTGCATCGTGAAATGTCCTAGGACAACCACCTTCTCGCGCCGCGCAATAAACTCTTCCGGCTCGAACTCAACCACGTCCTGCAGTTCGGCCACGCGACAGAAAAATTGTCCAACCTGTTCACGCCCTTCCCAGGTCCCGGCAAATGGCACATTCGCCATATCGGGCACCATCCAGAGAACATTTTCGGCAAGTATGCTCAAGAGGGACGGGATGTCGCCCGTTTTGACGTTTTCGTATGCCTGTTGAATCAACTTGATGTTCGTCTCTTCGCTCAAGCTTTTTCCTTTCATGTCGTTACTTTTGCGGAAGATCTTTGAATCGGAGCCGAAAGCGTGAGCGACCCCCGGTATGGAAACGAAGTCGGAGGCCAAGTAAACGGCGACCCACGGCTCATGATGAAGGGAACGAGATCTCAAGTTTAAAAGTTCAGACTCGAAGCCCCTTCCGGCGATGAACTCTCGCAGGCAGCTGATCGTCTTTGCAAGATATGGATGAAAAACCCAGACATTTTCAAGTTGCAATCCTTCTTTACCCCGGCGTAACCGCGCTTGATGCTGTTGGACCGTGGGAAGTACTGTCACGCATGCCCAATACGGACGTGCGATTTGTAGGCAAAGAAGTGGGCCCAGTGACAACGGAGGGCGGCGCGCTTCTGCTAGGTGTCTCTCATACGGTAGCGGAAACTTCAGCACCTGACCTGGTGCTTGTACCAGGAGGCACAACAACACCGAGTCAAATGGTAGATGACGAGGTGCTGAGTTGGCTGCGCAAAGTACATGAGATCACTACCTGGACCACCTCTGTCTGTACCGGCGCATTGATTTTGGGAGCAGCCGGTATTCTCAAGGGTTTGCCTGCCACCACTCACTGGTACAAGATGGGCGTGCTCAAAATTATGGGCGCCAGGCCTAACCCGGATGAACGTATGGTGCGGTCCGGGAAAGTTGTTACCGCTGCCGGAGTATCCGCGGGCATCGACCTTGCCCTGTGGCTAGCAGGTGAAATTCATGGCCGCGAATGTGCGGAGGCTATCCAGCTCGTAATCGAATACGACCCGCACCCGCCTTTCAATACGGGTCACATGAGCAAAGCGTCAAAAGAAACGCAAAAACTTGCTAAGGAAATGATGGACGATAGCATGCCTGCCGACCAGCGCCGTCTCGTCCCCCGAATTGCCTGGAGGCGCTTCATCGATCTAATCCGCACCCGGAAATAGTCTCCATTAACGATGACCGGACTTAGAAGCGACTGCTTTCGCATCTAAATTCGGGAGGCTCAATCATGAAATGGAAGCTGATTGAAGAACAACCGCGCACTTACGTTCTCATCTTTGAAACCGGAGATGAGATTTCCGGTGAACTCAAAGCTTTTGCAAAGCAGAACAAACTTCGCGGAAGCAGCTTTAAGGCAATTGGCGCGTTATCGCATGCAAAGGTGGGCTGGTTTAACTGGGAAACGAAACAATATGAGACTGCAGCCCAATGGAATGAGCAGCTGGAAGTCCTTTCATTAATAGGCGATATAGCCGTTCATGACGGCAACCCCCAAGTGCACGCGCACATGGTTGTTGGAAAACGGGATGGGACGGCACACGGCGGGCATCTACAGGAAGCACATGTACGGCCTACCCTCGAACTTGTTCTCACCGAATCGGCGGAAGCGCTGCAGAAACGGTATGATTCTGAGTCGGGATTGGCGCTGATTCGACTCTGATCTCTGCCGCTATTCGGCAGATGGGCTTTTCAGTTCCTCGAATTGCAATTGCCGCGATTCCACGACACGCGCACCGGCCATGGTCCGCATGTGCTCGAGCGCCTGTTCATGCTCCTTTGCACTGCGGGCGGCGCAGCAGTTCGATACGACCGTAATGTCGTAATCGCGCATCTTCGCATCATGGGTCGTGCAAAGTATGCAACTGTCGGTCGCAAGACCGGTAAGAATCAGGGACGAGGCGCCGAGATGCCGCAATAACACCTCGAGTGGCGTCTGGTAGAAGCCTGAGTGCATCGGCTTTAGGACGCAATAGTCGTCCGGATCGGGCTGCAGCGGACCAACAAAATCCCGGCCGGCGCACTCGGCCCGCAGGCAATAGTCCAGAAGTTTGCCGGCATCCGACCGCCACTGCCCGAAATTATCATTCACATAAATTACGGGAACATCGGCGCGCCGGGCGCGTTCTTTGAGATGTCGCAAAGGCTCGACGATTGCCAGTGCGTGGCGCAGCAGCTCCTGGCCGTCCGGGAATTCGAAATGGTTGACAATATCGATCACGAGTAACGCAACCGACGATTGGTGATTCACATGGTTTGTCATTGTCAGCAAGAAAGAGCCTCACGGCGATGCCGCCGCGGACCAGAACACACTGAAATAGAAGCTTTTTTCGTGAAACTCACCGCAACTTCATTTTTCGCTTGCATCCCGCTACCATGCGCCGTACACTGTGTATAACACAGTATATGACGCACAGGATTAGATGAACCCGGAATTGTTCGAGAACCTGCGGCTGGAGCTCCGCCGTGGCTGCCTGGTTTTGGCTGTTTTGGCACAACTACAGACCGAACATTACGGCTACACACTGCGAAAAGCGCTCGCCGAGCGGGGTATCGAAATCGATGAGGGAACGCTCTACCCGCTTTTGCGCCGGCTGGAAACGCAGGGGTTACTCGTGAGCGAGTGGCGCGAAGAGGCAAAGCGGAAAAAACGCTTCTACCGCTTATCGCCGGAAGGCGTCCCGATCTTCGAGCAGCTCTTGCGCGAATGGCAAAGCTTGAATGCTTCGCTTGAGCGAATCGCCACGGCCCCGGACGCGAGCACCAACAACACAAAAGAGAGGGAGAACTATGCAGCTTTTGGAAAGATATCTGAACGCGATTAAACCGCTGCTGCCGCGCAAAACTAAGGAAGATATTCTGCGCGAAATTTCCGACGACATTCTCTCGCAGATGGAAGATAAGGCCGAAGGGCTCGATCGTCCGTTGAATGAAGCCGAGCAGGCGGAAATTATACGGAAGCATGGGCATCCAATAGTTGCCGCGGCTCGCTACGGCGCCACGCGCTACTTAATCGGTCCCGAGACTTTCCCTCTTTACTGGCTCATTCTGAAAATTTCGATAATTGCAGCTCTGGTGGTGCGGCTGACTGTGGAACT
>DATNAF010000092.1:0-7777 GCA_035572845.1 Terriglobales bacterium | reverse complement strand
GTGGGCGCGCGCCGCGTACACGATAGGCTGCCAGCCGAAATTCGGCAGCGTATTGGCGAGGAGCTGCGGGTGAAGCTGACCGGCTCGTAGCAGCCCCTGTACCGAACGCTCTTGTGTCTATCACCGATCCCAAAGAACTAGCTGGCTTGCGGGCCGCAGGCGCCGTGGTGCGGCGTATGCTGACTGCCATGCGGGCAGCAGTTCGCGTGGGCATAACTACTGGCGAATTGGACGAAGTCGGAGCGAAGGTCATGCGCGAGCATGGGGCACAATCGGCGCCGCAGCTGGTTTACAAGTTTCCCGGGGTGAACTGCATCAGCGTGAACGATGAAGCAGTGCACGGAATCCCGGGCGATCGCGCGCTGGTCGGTGGCGATATAGTCAAGCTGGATGTGACTATCGAAAAAAATGGATTCATGGCTGATGCTGCCGAAAGCGTTGCTGTGGGCACAGTTGCAGGGCCGGTAGAGGAGCTGATTGAATGTGCCGAACGGGCGTTCGCAAAATCCATGCTGGTGGCGCGCGCCGGCTTTCGCGTAAGCGAGATTGGACGGGTGGTTGAGCGGGAAGTGCGGCGCTGCGGGTTCTCAGTGATTCGCGATTTAGGCGGACACGGAATCGGCCGCACCATTCATGAAGCCCCGCGGGTGCCGAATTATCCCGACCCGGATGCGCGTGAGATTTTGACTGAAGGGCTGGTAATTACGATCGAACCGATTATTGCTGCTGGTTCGGGCCGGTCGTTTCTTTCCGATGATGGCTGGACGGTGCGGACAGCCGACCACCGGCCATCCGCACATTACGAGCACACCCTGGTAATCACCAAAGGTGAACCCATCCTGCTGACTGCGGCTTAGGCTTGCTTGATGTGGCAGCTAGCGAGGCCGCGCTTTTCCAGATACTGCTGGTGATAATCTTCGGCCTCGTAGAAAGTAACTGCGGGTACGATCTGCGTAACAATCTGACGACTGAATCCGCCGGATTTTTCCAGCTTTTCTTTTGAGGCGCGCGCCGCCTGTTCCTGCTCCGGCGAATGATAGAAGATCGCGGAACGGTACTGCGAGCCGTGGTCCGGGCCTTGGCGATTCAACTGTGTTGGATCGTGGTTCTCCCAGAAAACCTGCAGCAGGTCGTCATACTTCACCTTCGACGGATCATATTCCACTTCGACCGCTTCGGCGTGGCCGGTGCGGTCGCTGCAAACATCTTTGTAAGTTGGATTTTTCAGCTCGCCGCCGGTGTAGCCGACGCGGGTTGCGCTTACTCCGTCAATCTGGCGGAAGGTGGCTTCGACGCCCCAAAAACATCCTGCGGCAAATGTGGCTTTAGCCATAGTTTTCTCCAATCTGATGACTGTTTATTCGATGCGCGAGCGCCGCAAAAGTGGCAATTAGGCAGTCATCGCGCCGGTGAGTTCCGCGAGGCGAGCAATCTCATTTTGGGTGCACCAGTTACGTAATTCGCCGACAATTTTCTCAGTCGCGCGAGGGTCCCAGTAGCTGGCGGTGCCAACCTGGACGGCGGTCGCTCCCGCCAGCATGAACTCGATCACGTCTTCGCCGGTCGAAATTCCTCCCATGCCAATCACCGGAATCTGCACCGACTTCGAAGCCTCATAAACCATGCGGACCGCGATAGGTTTGATCGCAGGACCGGATAATCCCGCGGTCACGTTGGCGATGCGCGGTTTGCGGGTCTTCACGTCAATCGACATAGCGACGAAGGTATTGACTAGAGAAACCGCGTCGGCGCCAGCCTCCTGCGCAACATAAGCCATTTGGCCGATGCTGGTGACGTTGGGCGAAAGCTTGACGATCAACGGGCGCTGCGAAAAATGTTTTGCGGTGGCCACAACTTCATCGAGGCTACGAGGGTCGCTACCGAACTGGATGCCGCCGTGCTGAGTGTTGGGACAGGACACGTTCAGTTCATAAGCGGCAATGCCCTCGCCCTCGTTGAGAATCTGAATGGCGTGTTCGTAATCTTCGCGGGTGTATCCGAAGACATTGGCAATAACGACTATGTCTTTGATCCCGCGAAGCTTGGGAAGTTTCTCGTCAATGAAGGCGCGGGCGCCAATGTTCTGCAGCCCGATTGCGTTCAACATTCCCGCTGGGGTTTCATATAAACGTGGCGGAGGGTTGCCGATAATCGGCTCGCGAGAGAGGCCCTTGACCACGAAACCGCCGAGTTGGTCGAGGTGCACTACATCTTCGAACTCGACCCCATAGGCAAAAGTACCGCTCGCTGCGATCACGGGATTTTTAAGATCAATTCCGGCGAAGCTGACTCTGAGGTCGGGAGTCACGCGGCGAAGCTCGAAAGAGAAGTCAAAAGCATGGCTGCGAGATAGTTTACACGCCAAGAAAAAATCGGCCGGATTGATCTCGGTTCAGATAGGGTTCCGAACCGTTCCCAGTCATTTCCAGGGATTAAGCATGTTCTTCGTAACCATATCGAAATCTGAAGTATTTCGGGTCACAATCGTGAGCTGATGAACCTTTGCTGTGGCGGCCAAAAACGCATCTATCACTTCCAGTCGCCGGCCGCGACCTTCACTGGCGGCGATCAACTTGCCACATACGTCTGCCGTAGCTGCGTCAATTGCAAGAATGCGTCCTTCAAACCTCAGTGGCAGATCCTCCTCAAGCCATTGCACGAGCCTTTTTCGCCGCGCACTCTCTGCCATTCTTTCGATTCCGTAGCGAACTTCGAGCAGGCTTACAACACTGAGAAATACGCGGTCTTCATCAGCATCCGCGCTCCACTCGATTACGCCTGAATTTGGAGTGGGCTTAAGCCACTCAGAAATAAAATTCGTATCAAGCAGAAAGCTCACAGATCAACTCGGCGCATCTTGCCGTTTACACGTTTTATTTTCAGGCCTGAGCCGCGCAGCGGAGAGCTTGCGAAAAATTCTGCCAAGTTGCCTTTGCGCTTGGTCTTTCGCTCCCACTCGTCGGCGGCAACAATCACTGCGGTTGTTCGGCCATTGCGAGTAATCGTCTGCGGCCCCTGAGATTTGGCATGGTCAATCACCTCGCTGAATTTTGCTTTAGCTTCGGCAACGGTCCAGTGACCGCGCGAATTATTAGTCATATTGGTCATTATAGTCATTTCCACGATAAACTCAAGGTTTCCCTCTTGGAGACTTTATTACCACTGCGATCAGATTGACTTCTCTCTTCGCAGCAATTACATTCATCCTGCTTTAGAAGAGGTTCGCGCGTCCTCCTCGCCTTGAGGAGGATTGGGAAGCGGGTGTAAATCCCGCGCTGCCGCGCAACTGTAAGCGAGGACATGGCACCGGGCCACTGGAATTTTTCTGGGAAGGCCCGAGGCAAAATTGAGTAAGTGACAAATAGGCAGGCGAAGGCGCCCGCCCCATAAATAGTCACGAACTCTTACTCGCGAGCCAGGAGACCGGCGCGAACTGACAACACTAAACCCCTTTCGCGATTAAAGGAGGAGTGATGCGGTCCTGCTGCTGGTTTTTTGCCGTCTTTTTTTTCGCTGTCTTCGCCCAGGCTTCGGAACTCACAGTCAAAGTTGTGGATCCTCAATCGGCTGCCATTTCTGGAGCCCAGGTCGAAATCTATTCTCAAGACTCAACCCGTCCTGCGGCCGTCCAAACTACATCGGCGCAGGGTACAGCTGAATTTCGCAACCCGGTGAGCAACGGTTCGCGTGTGCACATTCTCGCGCCGGGATTTGCCGAGCAGTGGCAAAGCATCGAAGCGGATCAACCCAGGAAACAGCTCGCTCTGACGATTACCCTGCATCTTGCGGTTGCAACCGAAACCGTCGTCGTCAGCGGAACCCGGACTCCGGTCCCGGATGACGAGTCCGGCGCAGCGATTGACACTCTCAGCGGAGCAGTGCTCGACACGATGCGCCCGGTTGCAGCCAATGACGCCCTGCGCTTTTTGCCGGGCGCGATTGTGAGCACCGCCGGACAACGTGGCGGATTGGGATCGCTGTTCGTGGATGGCGGCGAGTCGCGTTACAACAAAGTGATCGTAGATGGCGTGCCGGTGAACGATCCGGGCGGGACTTTTGATTTTGGTACCTTGCCGCTGTTTGAAGCCGACCGCATGGAGTTTCTTCGCGGCGCCCAGAGCACGCTCTACGGATCAGACGCCATGAGCAGCGTGGTGCAGGTCTGGAGCCGGACCGGAAGCACTGGTGTTCCTGAATTGCGCTTTGGCGCTGACGCAGGAAACTATGGCACCGAAAACGGTTATGCATCATTAGCCGGCGCGAATGGGCGATTCGATTACAACGTCTTCGGCAACCAGTTCAATACCACGGGATCGGGACCGAATGATGATTACTCAAACTCGCTCGAAGGCGCAAACCTGGGCGCGCAGCTCAGTGACTCAGCCACTCTGCGTATACGCATGCGCCATGACAACAGCGTAAGCGGAGTGCAAAATGAATGGGACTTCAATGGCCAAAAGCTACTGCCGCCCGATTTTGACCAGCGTGCTCGCCAGAACAATTTTTTGGGCAGCATGGAGTTGAATATTTCCGGGCCATCGCGGCTGCAGCAGCATATTCAGGGTTTCGACTATACGCTGCATCGCACCAATGAGGATGGGATTAACCAGGGAAACCGCATTGTGGTCTTGCCGTCATCTCCGCCTATCGACGAGGATTTTCAGTTTCACAATATCAATGACTACAATCGCACCGGCTTGAATTATCAGGCCACATACGCCGAGCGTAGTTGGACATTGAGTACTGCCGGATACGAGTTTGAAGATGAAAACGGCGTTACCGGCGATCTGCCTTTTACCAGCCACGGGCTGCGTCGCAATCACGACGTGTTTGGCGAGCAGTTGTTCAACTTCCAACGAGTGACATTCATTGCCGGAGGCCGCTTTGTTCATAACGAGAGCTTCGGAAACAAATTCGTTCCGCGGCTTTCGTTGAGCTTACTTGCGCTTAAAGGCGGGCAATTGTTCTCCGAAACCCGGCTGCAGTTCTCGTACGCAACCGGGATCGAGGAACCCACGTTTGCTGAATCATTTGGCAATGGCGGAGGATTCCCCACGGTGCCGAACCCTTTTCTGAAGCCGGAAGAGACACGCGCGTTTCGTGCTGGATTCGAGCAGCGGCTGCGCAGCAATTATTCTTTGTCGGCGACTTACTTTAACAACCTGTTCCGCAATCAGATCGATTTCAACTTCGATCAAAAGTGCTTCTGCAAAGGGCAGTACGTAAATATCAATGAGTCGCTGGCCCACGGCGCGGAAGTTGCTCTTCACGCCCGCCCACGTTCCCACATTTCTGTCGACGCGGCTTACACCTACACTTCCTCGCAGATATTGAAGGAGCCGTTGGCATTCGATCCGGTCCTATCGGCGGGCCAACCGCTGCTGCGAAGGCCAAAGCATTCTGCCAGTTTGCTGACCACTTATATGGGGGAACGCTGGGGAGCAAACTTGTCGGGTAGCTTTGTGGGGCGACGGGCTGACTCGGACTTCTTCGGTTATGGTTTCAATCACACACCCGGATACGTTCTGGTGAATGCGGGCGCGTGGTACAACGTGACCTCGCGAATTACGCCTTACATGAATCTTGAAAATCTGCTGGATCGATCGTACGAAGAGGTCATCGGATATCCCGCGCTGGGGCTTAATTTTCGAACGGGGATACGATTTCGGATTGGCGGAGAATAGCTCGTTCGCGCAAGGAGCGAGTTTTCGACTTGCTGGACTGCAGCTGGCACGCGCCGTTGCCGTTTGAGGAGTGCACCGGCATCGACGCCGCCGAATTAACTCCCAAATATTTTTTACGCGCGGCAACTAGCTTTTCCAGCTCCTCACCATCGAGTAATTGCTGCCGGCCCAGAATGTGGGTGACCAGCGCAATCTGGGCGAAGTGTTCGACAGTTTCCATTTTCATGTAAGCCGATCGCAAGTCTGAGCCGTAAGTGACCACGCCATGATTGGCCATCAGAATGGCATCATATTGCGGCACCAGAGGCTCCAGGGTCCTGGCGAGCTCAGGAGTACCGGGGGTTCCGTAGGGTGCAAGCGGAATCTGGCCAAGGCCGATCACCACTTCACACGCGAGGGGCTGATCAAGCGCAATGCCAGCAGCGGCGAACCCGGTCGCGGTCCGAGGATGCGCGTGCACGATCCCGTTGACATCAGACCGCATCCGGTAGATCAGCAGATGCATACCAATTTCGCTGGTCACATCGCGACGGCCCGTCAGCTTGCGACCGGACAGATCAACGATCACCAGATCAGCAGGCTTCATTCCACCCTTCGACATTGCGGTGGGAGTCACGAGGATTTCATTGCGATTCAGGCGGACGGATAAGTTGCCATCGCAGGCAGCAATGAAGCCGCGCTGGTGCAACATTTTGCCTATTTTGACAATCTCGGCCCGTGATTGAAGTTGGCTGGGCATGCTGAACTGGGCAGCCCGCGTATGTTAGCGCAGGTTTAGAAGGGAAACAATCGGAATTTCTGTCGAGGAGAGTAATTTTTAACGCTTATTGTTCCCGGGGGCGCGTCAGAACAAAAAATCCACCGCAGATGCCGCAGAGTTACAGAGAGCAAAGCCACAGAGGCAAGCGCATTGCTCGGTGGTCTTCCCCTGTGTAACTCGGTGCTCCCTGTGGTGAAAGCTTTTGACTTGCCTGTGCTTCACTAACTCTTAGTGCTGCCGTTCTTATAATGTAAAGGTGCTGGTTTCAGAATTTGACTATCACCTTCCGGATGAGCTGATTGCGCAGGAGCCGCTGGCCGACCGGACTGCTTCGCGCATGCTTCGACTGGACCGCAGTTCGGGCGAGGTCCTGGATGCGAGCTTTCGGAATTTTCCCGAACTGCTTGGCGCCGGCGATTTGGTGGTATTCAACAACACCAGGGTCTTTCCGGCGCGATTGTATGGACGAAGAAGCGGGGCGAAAGCTCAGCCGCTCAGCGCAGCCAATCCGGCTTCGCGCGATTTTTTGCGGGGACGCGTGGAAGTTTTGCTTACCAAGCAAATTTCGCAGGAGCCGAATGAGTGGGAGTGCCTGGTGCGACCGGGTCGGAAGATCGGAGTAGGTGAACGGATATTTTTTGGAGTTAACAGGGAGTTAACCGCCGAAATTATAGGCCGCGACGGCTTCGGCGAACGGAAGATTCGTTTTGCGCCGGTCGCAGACTTTTTTCAAGTGATCGAGAAGCTTGGGCACGTGCCTCTCCCGCCCTACATTTCTCGCGAAGACAGCGGATCTGATCGTGAGCGATATCAGACCGTCTACGCGCGCGAACGTGGCTCAGTCGCAGCGCCAACAGCGGGCCTGCATTTCACACCGCAGATCCTGTCGGAGATGACAGCACGAGGCATTGAGACGGCGGAGATCACTTTGCACGTCGGCTTGGGAACGTTTCAGCCCGTGCGCGTAGAAAAGGTCGAGGAGCACAAGCTACACTCTGAGAGATACAACATTTCGGCCGAGGTGGCCGCCAAAATAAATATCGCCCTGGAGCAGAAGCGCCGGGTTATTGCGGTGGGCACGACAACCGTGCGGACCCTCGAATTTGCGGCGCGGGATTCAGTGCGGGTCCAGGGAGGATCGGGAGAAGCTGACCTGTTCATATATCCCGGATTCAATTTTCGGGTAGTGAGCGCAATACTGACGAATTTTCATCTGCCGCAGTCGACGCTACTGATGCTGGTTTGCGCATTTGGAGGCAAAGAAAACGTCATGGCTGCGTATCAGCATGCGGTTGTTGAGCGCTACAGATTTTATTCCTACGGCGATTGCATG
>DATNAF010000091.1:0-6740 GCA_035572845.1 Terriglobales bacterium | reverse complement strand
TTTCTATAATCACAAGCCATCCGCCAACCGCAGTTATGAATTCAGCACGCGCGAGCCGCTGTTTCCCTTTGGATATGGTCTGAGCTACACAACGTTCAAATTTGAAAATCTGCAAATTGAGCCAGCGCAAATTTACGTTGGTGGTAAGGCCAAAGTAACCGTGGACGTGATCAATACCGGAGACCGCGAAGGCGACGAGGTCCCACAAATGTATGTGCATCAGCGCGTGGCGTCGGTCACGCGTCCGGTCATGGCGCTGAAAGGGTTTCGACGCATACATCTGAATCCGGGGGAAAAGAAAACTGTCGAATTTACGATTACGCCAGACGCGCTCTCGCTGCTCGACATTGGTATGCACAAAGTGGTTGAGCCGGGAGCATTCGACGTCATGGTCGGACCGAGCTCGATACAGACGCAGGCTGTAACGCTCAACGTGCTCGGCGTTGAAGGCCAGAGTGGACAAGGAATTTCGGTTGCGCCCGCGGGATCGGAAACTGGTGTGGTCAGCAACTTCGATGATCAGAAAGTTGCTGCGACTTATGGGGAATGGGCAGTAACTTCAGACGTTGAGATGGGCGGAAAATCGAAATCAACAATGCAAACTGTTGCGGGTGGTGCGAATGGATCTAAAGGAGCGTTGGAAGTGACCGGCGAAGTGGTTCCGGGCGCGTCCTTCACCTGGGCAGGAGTCACATTCCATCCGGGATCGACGCCGGACGAAGCGGTGAATTTATCCAGCACGAAAACGCTTTCATTCTGGGCAAAGGGCGACGGCAAAAACTATGCCGTCGCAGTAATGACGGAAAGCAGCGCTGGACAAATGCCGGGCATTCAGGCGTTCGTTGCTGGGCCGGAGTGGAAGCAGTACACATTTCCGTGGTCAGACTTCAAAACCGATGCGCACGATGTTACTGGGATTGCGTTTGCGCATGCGCAGGAGCCAGGGAAGTTTGAATTCGAGATCGATGAGGTGGAGATCAGGTAGCCTCTGCCGGGCGGGCGAGGGCGCCCGCCGCTCCATCATCATTTTTATGAGCTGTTTAGAATGCTTGCGTGCGAATACTCATTTCGGCGGGAGAAGCGTCGGGGGAAATGTATGGGGCGCAATTGATTGAGGCGCTGCGCGGGACGCTCCGCTTTGGACAGCCGAGGGCGGCTGTCCCCACACAGACTCAGATGGACAGCCCTGTTCCCACACAAAACCAGACGTCTTCAGATTTTTCTACAACACTCGAACTGGCGGATTCCACAATTGTCTCGGGCGAGGGCGCCCGCGCCACACCTCCTCGGGTTGAATTTTTTGGAGTTGGCGGCGAGAGGATGCGGGCGTCGGGGTGCGATATTGTCGTTGACGCGAAAGATCTTTCAGTGGTGGGAATCACAGAAATTCTGAGCCATCTCCCGAAAATCTGGGGACTCTTTCACAAACTAGTCACTGAGGCGGACAGGCGTCGGCCGGATCTCGCGGTTGTAATTGACTCACCGGCGTTCAACTGGCGGGTCGCGCGGCAGATGAAGAAGCGAGGAGTCCCCGTGGTGTATTACGTTTGCCCGCAATTCTGGGCGTGGCGGCAGGGACGGGTACGGCTGCTGCGCAAGTATGTCGATAAGGCGTTGGTCATTTTTCCGTTTGAAGAAAAGTTTTATTGCGATCGCGGGGTGAATGCGGAATTCGTTGGGCATCCGCTGGCGGAGCTTCCCCGACCCACGATTTCGCGTGATCGATATGCGGCCGAGCACGGCCTGAACGTTTCGAAACTGTGGATCACGTTGATGCCGGGAAGCCGGAATAAAGAAGTGCGGATGAACTTGCCGGGAATTCTGGAAGCCGCGGCCTTGCTCGGTTCAGAATACGAATTTTTGATTCCGGTGGCGCCGACGGTCGGTTCGAGTTCCATTCAACACATAATGCATTCTCACCCACTTCTCGCAACATCGGCGAGAAGTGGGGCACCCCCATTTTCGGAAAATGCGGTTCATCTGGTTCCTGACGCCCTCCCCGCGCTCGCGCATTCGCGCGCTGGAATTATTGCCAGTGGGACAGCGACCGTTGAAGCGGCAATGATGGAGACCCCCTTCGTGATGGTCTACCGCGTTACTCCACTGACGTATTTACTTGGCCGTTGGACGGTGAAAGTCCCGCATTTTGCCATGGTGAACTTGATCGCGGGAGAAGAAGTTGTTTCGGAGTTGGTGCAACAGGATTTTACCGGGGAAAGAGTCGCGGCCGAACTCAAGCGGATCATTCCGGACGGAGCAGCGCGGGAGAAGATGATCGAAGGATTGCAGCGGGTGAAGCGAGTGATGCGGGGGAACGTAGAAGGAAACGCACCGGAACACGCGGCCAGAGCGATTGCCCAATTGTTGGCGGTCGGGACTTCCGAGGCGGCCAATAGTTAAATACGGGCATGAATGCCCGTGTCTACTACGCATGTTGCGATGATCGACGGCAATGGGGTTCCTTCGTGGATCTTCGTGTCCTTTGTGGTTATCGCATTTCGAAAATGCAATAAACCACGAAGGACACGAAGGTCCACGAAGGAAAACATCTAGCGAAATAATAAGGCGCGAACCCTGCCAGACTTCTTCTACCCACCATCCAGTCGCGCCAGGTGTTTCGATATCGGTGAGTCGCACGCCTTTGTCTTTCAGGCATGATTTGAATGAACTGGGCAGCCTCCACGATTTTATTGAGGCTAATCCAGTAGAATTGCCTGCAAACAGCTGAGTACCAGCATCTTTTGAGATCGAATTTTCATCATAGAATAAAGAAGTATTCGCGAAACCGCGCGTAGGAGTCCCCCGAAATGTACGTTCCAGCTCGGCCGTGGCGTCGAGAGCTTATCGGCTTTGTGCTTGTTGTGTTGTCTCTGGCTTCCCTGCCCGCGTGGGCGGCGGAAAAGCCCCGCTTTCATGTCGATGATTATCAGATCGACGCGGTGCTGAACCCGCACGACCATAAGCTTACCGCCCGTGCCAGGGTGAAGATCACCGCGCAGGAAGAGCTGAATGTAGCGACCTTTAATCTGCACAACGATCTCAGGCTGAGTAAGGTCACGGACGAGGCGGGTAAGAACCTTACCGTTGACCGCGTTCCCCAGGATTCGAGCGTACGTGTCTCGCTAGCCAAGACTGTTGCTAAGGGCGACTCAACAATCCTGACGTTTGAGTACGAAGGCGTGTTGGATTCCGCCGATGATTCGCCTGTGCCCGGATTGAAGCTGACCTCGATCAACGACGACACAACGTATTTGCTTTACGCCGGTGATTGGTTTCCGGTAAGTTCGTTTGGAATTGACCGCTTCAGTTCGACGATTAACGTGACCGTCCCGGCGCACATGATCGTGATTGGAAGTGGAACTGTAACTCCGGGAACGGCTCCGGCGCTGAAGGGCGCATCAACTGGCAGTGCCGAAAACAAGACCTATTCGTTGAAATATGACAAAGCCAGCTTTCCGGGGACGATCATCGCGGGAGAGTTCGGTGATTATGCCAGTACAGAGGCGGGCATTGATCTGCATGTGTACTTCAAACCTCTGCACAAAGATCTGGCTGCGGCTTACGCGGAAACAGCAGTCAAAGAGTTTACATACTTCATCACTCTCTATGGACCGCCGGCTTCGAATGTGCTGCGCGTGGTAGAGCTGCCGGATGATACGGTGCCTTCGACTTGGGCGCCGGAGGTGGCGGCAATGGCCTCGCGGGGGATTACTCAGCGAACGAACTACCGTTTGCTCGCAAACGCGATTGCGCACCAGTGGTGGGGAGTTTCGGTGAGTCCGGCTTCGCGGGACGACTGGTGGCTGCAGGACGGATTCGCTCGATACTCCGAAGCCCGATATGTGGAAAGCGCCGCTGGATCGGCGGGATTGCAGGAGATGGTAAAGGACATGTCGGTGGGAGCGCTCTCCTATGACACCGTGCCGATGTCGCAAGCCGGCAAGCTGGATTTGTATTCGCCGGAATTTCAATCTCTTGCCACGGACAAGGGCGCGATGATTCTGCATATGCTGCGCTGGGTAATCGGCGACCAGAAGTTTGACCAGACCATGCGGGAATTTGCGTCGCAGTATGCGGGCAAGACGGTCACTTCCGATGACTTCAAAAACCTTGCCGAGAAAACTTACGGCGACAAGCTGACATGGTTTTTTTCGCAATGGCTGGATTCGACTGGCGCTCCTGAGTTCAAGAGCAAGTACACGATTTATCGGCTCGGAAATAATAAAGGATTCCGCAGCGTAGGACAGATCACGCAGGACCTGGATCTGTTCCGTATGCCGGTCGAGTTGAAGATTGATACAGACGGCAAGACTGAAGAAAAACGTATCGATGTAGTAGGAACAGATTCGGCTTTTACCGTCGATACATTCGGACGGCCGCGGCGAATCACTCTTGATCCGGATAACGACTTGCTGAAAAATTCTCCGGATATCAAGTTGCGCGGCTCGATTCAGCGTGGCGCTGGACTGGTTCAGCAAGGAGACCTGGCCGGGGCGCTTTCCGAGTTCAACAAGGCGCTCGAGATCAACAAGAACAGTTCGCTGGCCCATTACCGCATCGCTGAAGTTTTCTTTTTGCAGCATAACTATCAAGCCTCTGCGAACGCATACCGCGATTGCCTGAACGGGGATGGCGATCCGCGCTGGACCGAGGTTTGGAGCCATATTCAGCTGGGAAAAATTTTCGACATTACAGGACAGCGGGAGCGCGCTACGAACGAATATCGTCAGGCGCTGCAGACGAACGACAACACTCAAGGTGCGCTGGATGAGGCGCGACGGTATCTGCAGAAGCCGTACGAGCAGCCGAAAGGCGGGAACGCTAATGGAATGCAGTAGGCTTGCGGAATGCAGAAGTCAGAAGTGAGAAGTGAGAAGTGAGAAGTGAGAAGTAAACGAAGTGTCGGAACCAGAGCCGGATTTCGCGAGAACCCACCGGGGCGCCACTACGTATCCGAAATCAATCTACAATTAAAGAGTGGCAGAAAAACCCAAGCTTGAATTGAAATGCCCGATTTGCAAAAAGCCGGTGCAGAGTGCGGGCGAGGACTTCCCTTTCTGCAGCGAGCGCTGCCGCCTGATTGATCTGGGTAAATGGGCCAGCGGGCAGTACGTGGTTTCCTCGCCATTAACGGACATTTCTGACGAAGCCGAACTGCAGAACTTTCCCGGCCCCGACGATGAAGACTGAGCCGATTGCAGCTGCGGAAGTGACCAATACTCGTGCCCCGCTTTGGGCCACCCTGGTTGCGACTTTCTTTGGTGCAGGTCGGTTGCGACCCGGCCCGGGCACCTGGGGATCATTGGCGGCAGTGCTGATTTGGTTGGGGACAAGCCGCATAACCCCTCCGGAGTGGCAAACTCTCATTCTGGCAGGCATGGCGGCGCTTGCTACCGCGATTGGAATTCCAGCAGCAACAGCAACCGCGAAAGCCTCAGGCGTGAAAGACCCACAGTTTGTGGTGATCGACGAAGTTGCCGGCCAGTGGATCACGCTGTTGTTTGCCCCGCTCACATGGAAAACGCTGCTGGCGGGCTTTATACTTTTTCGGGGCTTCGATATTGTGAAGCCGCCGCCGGTGCGGCAATTAGAAAAGTTGCCGTGGGGAACCGGAATTGTTTTGGATGATGTGGCAGCGGGATTTTATGCGTTGGCCGTGATGCAACTCTTGCTGCATTTGAGGATTCTCTCCTCATAGCTTCTGATCTGGGATTAAGTGCGATGTCCATTTCCGATCGAATACTGGGAAAGAAGAACGTGAACGGCAATCCTCACATCGAGGCGGTCACGCCCGCCGCCGCGTTGCCGGGGGGCGAAGTGCGTATTCTCGGAAGCGGCTTTCGCGCGCCTGAGTTGCGGCGTCCCCAGGTGCGATTTGGCGAGAAGGAAGGCGCAATCGTTATCAGCGCCGACGATTTTGTGGTCGCACGTGTGCCGGATGGCGCCGGCTCAGGATCGGTGGTCATCTCCACCAACGGTCATTCGAGCAATGCGCAGCCAATTAAGGTGGCGACTCCGATCGCGGAGAACCTGCACCCGGTCACCAATCCGGCGCTGGACGTTGAAGGAAATATTTACGTCACGTTTTCCGGATCGCGCGGGCAGAAGGTCCCGGTTTCGATTTTCAAGATCGACACCAACTACAACGTAAAGCCGTTCCTCACAGAAATGATGAATGCGACCGCGATCGCCTTTGATCGCGAAGGACAGATGTACGTGACTTCGCGCTTTGACGGTGCGGTGTACCGGGTGGCGCCGAACGGCACTATGACGGCATACGCGGAGAGCATGGGCGTCGCGACCGGATTGGCATTTGACCGGGAACAGAACTTATACGTCGGTGACCGTAGCGGCACAATTTTCAAAGTCGCCCGCGACCGGCAGATTTTTGTGTTCGCAACTATCGAACCAAGTGTTTCGGCTTATCATCTCGCGGTCGGTCCCACAGGTGATTTGTTCGTGACAGGACCGACTACTTCTAGCTTTGATTCGGTGTACAAGATCGATCCGCATGGCGCGGTCACGACTTACTACCGCGGCCTGGGGCGCCCGCAGGGTATGGCGTTTGATCGCGAGGGCAATCTGTACGTGGCCGCTTCTCTCGGCGGCAAGCGCGGCATTGTCCGGGTCGCGCCGGACGGCACTGCGTCGCTCGCAGTGGCGGGATCGAGCCTGGTAGGTCTGGCCTTCGCGCCGGGTAAATCCGCGGTGTTGGCCACAACTAGCGCTATCTATCATCT
>DATNAF010000090.1:0-12769 GCA_035572845.1 Terriglobales bacterium | reverse complement strand
CGGTCGCTTTGGCCGTCAGTGGATTTCGCCAGCCAATACGCCGTGCTGGCGAAATTCAATAACTGGACGCAGTTCTTTCCGAACAATGTATTTGAAAGAAATAATGCCACGGTCGGAGTGGTAATCCGTTTCCCTTTCTTCAGTCCATCGCAAAAGGCCCACGCCGAAGCTGCGGATGCCGAAGCGGTGCGCGCAACCAAAGAAGTGGAATCCACCAAGAATCAAGTGTCGCAGCAGACGTTGAAGCTGCGGCGTTCAGTCGAGCAGTTGCAGGCAGCGCAAGAGGTTTCAGAGCTGGAATATGAAATCGCGCAATCGAACGTGGAAGCCATGCAGATCAAAATAAAGTCTGGGACCGCAACTTTGAACGAAGGCGACCAGGCTCGCGCAGATTCATCGGCGAAATATAATGCACTACAGGACGCCAACTTTGAGCTGGTTCGGGCACGAGTAGAACTCCTGCGGATAACGGGAGAGTTGCAATCCTGGGTAGATCAAGGTAAGTAGGACAGCTCTGGCGGGCGGGCATTTTGCCCTGTTCAGTGCTCCCATACGCCATTCAGCGCGAATCTCGTTGCGCCGGGCATATGCGGCCAGTAGGCTTAGAGCATCCAAGAAAGGAACGTTCCTAAACTGCCTCCGCGTCGCCAGCGGATGACCTATTGGATACGCACGGTCCCAGATTCCCGGGCGCGAATGTTATTATAAATAAATCCACTTATGCCTTTAAAAACATTGTTCTTGAACCCTCCCTCGTTTGAAAACTTTGATGGAGGAGCTGGTTCGCGCTGGCCGGCTACTCGCGAAATAGAGTCTTACTGGTATCCAGTCTGGCTGGCCTATCCGGCGGGCATGATTGAGGGCGCGCGCCTGATCGATGCGCCGCCGCACTATGTCTCTGCCGAAGAGACCATTAACACTGCTAAGGAATATGAGTTTCTAGTGCTCTACACCAGCACTCCGGGGTTCCCGGGCGACATCCGCCTGGCGGAACGAATTAAGGAAGCGAACCCCAAAATCAAAATAGCGTTCGTTGGCCCGCATGTGACGGTGCTGCCCGAGCAATCGTTGAACGAAGGACGCGCCATTGACTTTGTAGTACGCAAGGAATTCGATTACGCGGTAAAAGAGTTCGCGGACGGCAAGCCCGTGGACCAGATTCTGGGAGCCTCGTACCGCAAGAACAGTTCGATCACCCACAATGCCGACCGGCCGCAACTGCAAGACCTCGATTCCCTGCCGCATGTAACCGACGTTTATCATCGCGATCTTGACGTGCGGCGTTATAGCGTGCCGTTTCTTTTGCACCCGTATGTTTCGCTTTACACCACTCGCGGATGTCCAGCGCAGTGCACTTTCTGCCTGTGGCCGCAGACCACCAGTGGGCACGCCTGGCGCAAACGTTCTACTGACGATGTAGCGAGAGAGATGGCCAAGGCGAAAGAATACTGGCCGTTTGTCAGGGAATTTTTCTTCGACGACGACACTTTCAACATCCAGAAGGCGCGGACGGTTGAATTGTGCGCCAAGCTTAAGCCGCTGAAGCTGACCTGGTCATGCACCTCGCGAGTCACAACGGATTACGAGACTTTGAAAGCCATGCGCGAGGCGGGTTGCCGTCTTCTGATTGTTGGGTACGAATCTGGCGACGCGCAGATCCTGAAGAACATTAAGAAAGGCGCGACTCTCGAACGCGCCCGCCAGTTCACCAAAGACGCTCACAAGCTCGGATTGGTGATTCACGGAGATTTCATTCTGGGCCTGCCGGGGGAAACCCGCGAAACCATCCGGAACACGATCGCGTTTGCGAAGGAGCTGGATGTTGAGACGATTCAGGTCTCAGTGGCCCATGCTTATCCAGGGACGGAGTTGTACGATTTCGCGACTAAGAACAACTTCATCGTAAAGGGCAGCATGGTGGACGCCGGCGGCCATCAACTGGCGCACATCGAGTATCCCGGACTGCCGGCGGATGAAATTCTTCATTCGGTGCATCAGTTCTATGATGAGTATTATTTCCGGCCGAAAGCTGTTTTCCGCATTTTGCGGAAGGCGGCATTCAACTCTGGGGACCGTAAGCGCCTTTACAAGGATGCCAAGACCTTCCTGAAGGTGCGGTCGATGCGGAATAAAATGGTGAAGGACAACGCCAAAGACGCCGCTAACGGGAAGCCGCAGGCTGGCTCTAATAGCACACCGCACGCTGCGGGTAGTGGCACTCCGGAACCCGCCGCTGCGCCGCCGGAAACCGTCCAGGTCTAAAGACCCGTGAATTCCCGCAAGTACCTAGTCCTGGCCGGTGTAAGTGTTTTTGCGCCGGTAGGCGATTCCCTGCTTTCATATGGCATGAAGCAGGTTGGAAATATTTCACTGAAAAATATTCCTGACCTGCTGCTCGCAATCGCCAATCCGTGGGTTGGGTTTGGCATCATCTTTCTGCTGGGCTTTTTTGCTTCGTACATGAGTGCCCTCTCCTGGGCAGACCTCACCTATGTTCTACCTGCGAGTTCGCTCGGCTATGTCTTGCTTGCTCTGATCGCCCGATTCGCGCTGCATGAACACATCAGCCTGATGCGCTGGCTGGGAATCGCTCTGGTTTCGGGCGGGGTGGGATTTGTCACCAGCGGCCCGGAAGTCACCCGCAGGCCACCGAAGCCGCGCTCCGATACCAGCGGTGTGGCGACGGAGCCGTCATGATCAAACATTCCATCAGCAATCTGAACGGCTGGCTTGCAATTTTATTTATCGTTCTTTCTTCCAGCGCCGGAGATGTGCTTTTGTCGCGGGGAATGAAACAGATTGGCGATCTCGGCAGGGTGCGACGGAAGCGTGGGCTTGTTTTCGTCATCTTGCAGGTTTTGCGCAATCGCTACTTCCTGATGGGAGTAGGATGCATGGCAATTGCCTTCTACAGCTTGCTGTTTGGACTGTCGTGGGACGATGTGAGCCTGGTCGGTCCCGCGGCCGCTTCGCTTTCATTTGTGGTGAATGCGTTCGCAGCCAAGATGTTCCTGCATGAGCGGGTCGACCGCAGGCGCTGGGCGGCCGCGCTCTTCGTTGCAGCCGGCGTGGTCCTGATGGCATTCTGATTTTTGCTTTGCTGGGCTATTGCCCGGTCACCGTGGTCCAGAACCAGGCTAGCGATAAAACGATGAGAATGCCGCTGGTGGACCAAGCCATCGCATTCACTACTCTTGAATTGCGATACTCACCCATCAGTTCTTTTTTGTTGATCAGGATGAGCATGAAGATCAACAGGAATGGCAGCAAGATTCCGTTCACCACCTGCGAATAAAGGATAATTTTCAGCAGAGGGATTCGCGGCAGCAGCACCACGCCCGCGCCAAAAGCGATAAACAGCGTGTAGAGCCAGTAAAATGCGGGCGCCTCGGAGAATTTCTTGTTTACGCCGGACTCGAACCCCAACCCTTCGCAAATGTTGTAAGCCGTTGCCAGCGGCAGAATCGCGGCGGATAGAAGTGAGGCATTCACCAGTCCGATGGCGAAAAGCAGAAATGCCCATTGCCCGGCGAGCGGCTTAAGTGCGGCGGCCGCATCAGCGGCATCGCTAATGTTGTGAATTCCAGAGGTGTACAACGTCGCGGCGCAAGCCAGAATGATAAAAAATGCGATCACATCAGTGATGATGCAGCCCAGGATTACGTCCCAGCGGCTCAGCGCATATTGTTTCTTCCCGATTCCCTTCTCCACAATGGACGCCTGCAAATAGAACTGCATCCATGGCGTGATAGTGGTGCCGATCAGGCCGATGACCATCACAACGTATTCGGAGCTTCTACTTACCGTCGGTACGACGGTATTGTGAATGGCCGCTTTCCAGTCAGGGTGAGAAAAGAAAGCGGAAATGACATAAGAAAAGTACAGCATTGAAAAAATGATGAGAATTCTTTCAAAAGGCTTGTATGAGTTCTTAACGACCATGAACCAAACCAGGCCGGCGGCTATGGGTACGGCAATGTATTTGCTGACCCCGAACAGCCCCATGCCGGCTGCAACTCCGGCAAACTCGCTCATGATGTTCCCAAAATCTGCGAGGCCGAGAATAAACATGGTGAAGAAAGTGGCGCGAAAACCAAACTCCTCGCGGATCAGATCGGAGAGGCCTTTGCCGGTAACTGCACCCATGCGGGCAGCCATTTCCTGAACGATGATCAGGGCGATAGTGATTGGAATGAGGGTCCATAGCAGGGCGTAGCCGAATTTCGCACCTGCCTGGGAGTATGTGAGGATCCCGCCGGGATCGTTATCAACGTTGGCGGTAATGAACCCGGGGCCGAAAATCGCCAGAAATGCCAGCAGGCGAAACTTCACCGAGCGAAAGGGCATACGCCGGCGTTTCTTTTCGCGGTGGGTCCGCGAGGCCGTTTTTTTCAACGCTGTCTGCTTCATTTCGCGACCCGTGGACCATGGAACCGGGGTCAGGCTCCAAGTCTTGCAGCTTTCCAGATATTTCTTGACTACCCTTTGCAGCCATAAACAATGAGCTCACCGCAAAATCAGAATAAACGGAGATGATGGAATTTGAACAGGTGAAAGTGCCGGCAGAGAATTAATTTCTACTGAGTGATGGATCGGAAGCCGCTACAAACGCCTGGATTTACAGTTTCGCCCGCAAGAGACTGATCACGTCATCGGAAGTGATTACACCTGTGAGTACGCCTTTATCATCCAAAACTGGAAGAATCACGAGGTTGTATTTGTCGAACAGTTCGGTCACTTCTTTCTCGCGCGCGCCGGCGTGTACAGAAATCAGTGGCTCAATCGCCAGCGACAGCAGTTTATCGTCGGGCCTGGCGAGTATCAACTTGGCAAGCGGTACGGCTCCAACCAGTTTCCACTGATCATCGACGAGGTAAATGGTGTGGACGGTTTCGATTCCGCCCTCAAAGTTACGCAAGGTCTCAATGGCGTCGCTAACCGTGGCTTGAGAATCCAGCGCCAGATATTCCGTGTTCATACGGCCGGCGGCGGTGTTTTCGCGGAATTCCAGCAGTTCGGCCATTTCGTCCCGCTCTGCAGGCTCCATCTCCTGCAGGATTTGCGAGGTGCGCTCCTCCGGCAGATCCGCTAGAAGATCGGCAGCAGCATCGGGATTCATCTCCTCGACAATGTCGGCAGCACGTTCGGAATCAAGTGATTCGACGATTGACTTCTGCACCTTGGGACGAACTTCTTCAAGGGCGCCGGCCGCAATTTCCTCGTTCAAGGACTGAAACACCGCCTGCCGCTCACTAGGCGTGAGCTCTTCAATAATGTCGGCAATATCTGCGGGATGTAGCTTCGCCAGCCGGTCATGTGAAATCTTCAACTTCACCCGGCGCGCAGGATCGGTTTCAATCAAATCGACAAATTCCCAGGGAATCAGGCGCGGCGGGAGCTTCTGAAGGACCGGCTTCAACGCAGCCATGGGAACGATCCCCTTCAGCAAGCGTCGAACCGCGCCCCGGACGCCTACATCCACAGACGCGACTTTCAGGATGACGAGTCCGTCCGTGGTCTCGGTGTGCAGGTCAACGTCATTTACGCGGACGACTTTGCGGCCATGCACGTCGATAATCTGCTGATCCAGAAGATCGCGTTCGAGCAGGAAAAGTCCTTCATTGTCTACCGACACCCATTTGGAGGCTACGGAAGCTGTGCGAATGCCCCCATTGATCGACGATACCGCCGAAAACGGCAGCAGCCGGTCACCCTTCTTGGTATGGACAATCAGGGTGGAAACGAGGGCCAAATCCTCCGCCGGAGTAAGGGCCACCTCGCGCACACGGCCGCTCTGGGTCCCAGATGAATCCAACACCGGGGCGCCGAGCAGTTCCGTAAGCGCGATGATGCTCATATTGTGAGCATGGGCCGAGAGTGGAAATATTGTCAATAACAAACCGAAATTCCCGCCCGGGAATACGAAATTCATCTTAGAATTCCTGCGTCGCGATGAGAGTTCCACACGATAAGGCAGAGAATATGGCGTTAGCGCTTGCGTTTCCTGCAGCAATGCGAAGCGCGGCTCTGGCTGCGCTTTCAACATTTCCTGAGAGCCCGAACAGATCAGGAACGTTTAGCTTGTGGGTTGAAGGTGAAATCGTGTCAATACCTGGACGCATATACCACGATCCAAGCCAGATTGATATTCCTAACCTATCGCTGATTCAACGGGAAATCACGCATGCACTTTTGACGAGGCATGCTGACGGCTTTGTTCGGCAGCACAGTTTGTCGAAGATACTTTCTTTGAAATACATGTGGATTCCGCCATTCGTAGTGCAGCTGGTGGGTGAATACGTAGTCGAGATTGTCGCTGACATCGAAAGTGCCATCTCGAGCTTAGACCCCCATCAATACGGATCGTTTGTTCGCGCCAATCCGATTTTTTTCACCAAAACGCGGCAACGGGCTGCGAGCTACTGGGATTGCTACTATCGTCGCCGATATGACTGGGCCAGTTACCCTGCCAAGAGGGTCCTAGATTTTTTGGAATCGACGTTGGAATCGAATGGCCCTAAGACAGAGCTTCACAACTCTTAACAATTCTTGCGGCAATGAACATATTTTCCTTCTAGGGATCCAACCCAGCTAAGCCCAATCAGCCGGCATGGAAGTCCCCACGAACGTTTCTAGGGCGGCTATCCTCATTTCTTGCAGATTCCCATCAGACGCCGATTTTGGGCAAGGGCCGCGCCAACGTGGTATGTTTTTAGCAATCGAAAACGACATGAATCCTAGTCGCACAGCCGCTCCCCAAGCCGCATCCGCCGAAATGCCTCCGGTGCCGTTGACTATCGAGGGTTATAGCGTGCTGCATCAGATGATGCGGTTCCATTGGTCAGAGTGGCGGCAGCTTGGTTCGGTCCAGAAAAAAGAAATCGCGCAGGAAGCAACTGAGCTACTTAGCCAATGGGAACCAGGAAAATTCGGGCAATCAGCGATGTATTCACTTCTCGGGCACAAGGGCGACCTTATGCTGGTGCACTTTCGCAACTCGTTCGATGATTTGAATCGGGCTGAAATGCACCTGGCGCAGCTGCGGTTGAGCGATTACCTGGAACCTACGACATCCTATTTATCTGTTATTGAGCTCGGGTTGTATGAGTCGAGCGTAAAAACCTATCGCGAACTGGTGGAACAAGGCATCGAGCCGTATTCGGACGAGTGGAAGCGAGCGATTACCGCGACACTGGACCGGCAGCGCGAAGCCATGCGGCCGCGTCTTTTTCCCGAGATCCCGAGAGCACGTTACATCAGCTTTTATCCCATGGACCGGCGGCGAGGCGAGGAGAAGAACTGGTACACATTGCCGATGGAAGAACGCGCGCGCCAGATGAACGAACACGGGCTGATAGGCCGGCGGTATGCGGGCGAGGTGAAGCAGATCATTACCGGTTCGATTGGTTTCGACGACTGGGAATGGGGCGTTGATTTGTTCGCCGACGATCCTTTGGTGTTCAAGAAACTGATTTACGAAATGCGCTTCGATGAAGTGAGCGCCGTCTACGCGCAGTTCGGTCATTTTTATATCGGCGTTCGCTGCATGGCGGAGCAGTTGGGCAAGTTGTTAGGCGGCGACGTGCCGGAATAGCCAATGGGGCTGGGGGGAGTCATTCTCGCGGCGGGGGAATCCTCGCGCATGGGCCGGGACAAGGCTTTGCTGCCTTGGCCACCGGAGTCCGCGCGCATGCTGCCCCAAGGCGGGCTGCTCACATCCGGGACCTTGCTCTCCGCAGCTATCGAAGCGCTCGGACGCTATTGCGATATGGTGATCGTGGTTGGGGGTAACAATGAAGCGATGGTGCGTCCCGTTGCATATTCTGGCGGGGCGTTTTTCATTCGCAATGCACAGCCGGAACGCGGCCAATTCAGCTCGCTTCAAACCGGTCTGCATGAGGTCATCAACCGCGGACGGGACGCGGCGATGATTACTCTTGTGGATCGACCTCCGGCGAAAGCGGTGACTTTTTCGCAGTTGCTCGAGGCCTTTGAGGCGCGCGCGAGAGACACATGGGCGGTGGTCCCAGAATTTGAAGGCAAGCACGGTCACCCTATTTTGATCGGAAGAGAGATGATCGAAGTTTTTCTACGATCTCCGGCAACTACCAACGCGCGCGAGATTGAGCACGCGAATCAAAAGCATATTTCTTATGTTCCTGTGGAGGATTCACGGGTCACGGTGAATATCAACACGCCCGAGGACTATGCGGCGCTGGGATCATCTCTTCAAATATGAGATGAGGATTTCCTTCGTGAACCTTAGTGTCCTTTGTGGTTAATGCTTTTCAAAGCAAATTCATGAACCACGAAGGACACGAAGGTTCACGAAGGTTTTCGTTTCAGCTCCCATGGGCAGCACTCCACTAGAGAAAGCGAACCCCACAGATTCTCTATGAGACACGCTTCAATAGAGCAAGCATCTTCATTTATCGATTCGGTGGTCAGCTTGAATCCTCGGCTGGCAGTCTTTGACTGCGATGGGACGCTATGGTCGGGCGATGCTGGCGAGCGCTTCTTTGATTGGGAACTCAAACGTGGTGTCGTCTCGGACGACATCGTTCGTTGGGCTCGAGCTAGATACGTCGAGTATCGTGCTGGAAAAGTAACCGAAGACGAGATGTGCGGAGAAATGGTGACCCTGCATCGGGGATTGAAAGAAACTGATGTACTTGCGCTGGGACGGCAGTTCTTCGAGGAAAATTTTGTCCGTCGCATTTTTCCCGAGATGCGGGAGTTGATCGCACGCCTGCAAGCCGCAGGCACTGACGTATGGGCAGTATCGTCTACCAATCGGTGGGTGATTCGCGAGGCCATGACGCACGTGGGCATTGCGCCCGAAAAAATACTCGCGGCATCGGCTGAAGTTAAGGACGGAGTTATTACGGACCACCTTACGCGATTGCCATCCGGGCCAGGAAAACCTAAAGCAATACTTGAAGTAATAAAGCGGGTGCCGGATGTCGCCTTTGGCAACTCCCGCTGGGACGCGAACATGCTGGCGCTTGCCGCAAATGCGTTTGCGATCAACCCGAATCCCGACCTGGAAATAATGGCCCAGGAGGAGAACTGGACCATCTACTGGCCGACGTCCAGCTAATGCTGCATCAGGGTTGAGTGGCTGGCCACGCACATCCAACTACTGCCCTGCCTGACCCAGGTATCGGTGAAGCGGCCGCGATGGATATACGCCTTGCCATTCAGCGTTCCCTTCTCATGATAGGTTCCGCTGACGATTACGGTGTCACGATAGGTGTGGGTCTTTAGCGAATCATTCCCGATGATCTCAATGTGCTCGACAGGATGCTTTATGCCATCAAGAAACTGCTCCTTGTTCTTCACGCTGCCGTCAATATCGACGAATGTGAAGTCATCAGCCAACAGATGATCGAGCGCAGAGGCGTCTTTTGCTACTTCGGCTTGGTTCCAGAGGTTTTCAAGGGCCAGGACCCGCGCGGAATCGGTGTCCTGGGCGGCCTGCGCGTGCATCGAGGCCGGCAGCATCAGAATGGTGAGCAAAAGAATCCGTCCGGTGGACCTTATCAAGCTTTTCACCTCGTTCAATGTGTAACGCCTAGGGCCAGCTATATTTCTAACAGAGACGGACACGGTACCTAGTGAGAAAGATCAAACATTATGCATCAGTTGATCGCGATTAGAGAAACACAGGGTAAAATACAATTTCGCGATTGACTTCCTCTGCCAAACGAATTCTGAAGGTGTGGTTGCCGTCAGCAATCTGGCTGGTGGTCATCGTCGCGGAATCCACAAACTTCGGCTCGTCGGAGCATACCAGCCGGATTCTCTATCCAATTTTTCATTATTTGTTTGGAATGGGTCCGCAGCGATTTGCGGCGTTGCATGTCGTGTTGCGCAAAACCGGCCACTTTGTCGGATACGCAATGCTCAGCTTTCTTCTGTTTCGCTCCTGGCGCGGCACTTTCCCACGGCTGAGCACGCGATGGTGCCTGCAATGGGCCACGCTGGCTTTTGTATGCACCGCACTGGTGGCGTCATTCGATGAATTTCATCAAACGTTCTTGCCATCGCGGACGGGAACATTTCGCGATGCCATGCTCGACAGCTCAGCGGCCCTGATCGCGCAGATTCTAATTTTTTTGCTCTTGCAAAGGCGGAATACGGAAGCCGAAGAAGTGCTCCTCCGCTGAGAGGAATGGAAGGAATTTAATGGCATCATCACCGCTCAGAAGTGAGCTACACTCGTGTGATTCAAATGCGCCCGAGATGACTCGAAGCCAACAACCTGCGTTGAGCCTTTTTGCCGTAGGAATGATCGGCCTGGGCATTCTTGCGCTAATCTTTGGCGACTTCGCCCTGGTGTGGCAGCCGGTCGCACCCTGGATTCCCGGCCGAACTATTCTTGCCTACGCCTCGGGTGTAATTATGCTGCTGGGCGGAATTGGCCTGTTGTTTGCGCGGACGGCGGGTTGGTCGATCAGAATTCTTTTTCCATATCTCATCCTGTGGGCGCTGCTAAAGGTGCCGGCGCTGGTGGTTGCGCCGCGAATGGAAGCGGTATGGCTAGGAATGGGCGAGCTTACGGTTCTTCTTTCTGGAGGATGGACATTGTTTGCCGTGCTTTCGGGACTGCGAGAAGGATCCGTCCTTGCATTCGCTACTGGAGAAAAAGGCATGCGCATTGCCCGCTATATTTTCGCAGTGTCCCTGATACCAATCGGGCTATCGCACATCGTGTATGTAAAAGAGACGGCCGACCTGGTACCGGCGTGGCTGCCTTATCGCGCAGGCTGGGCGTACCTCACCGGGGCCGGCCAAATGGCGTGTGGTCTGGGTGTACTGCTGTCGGTCCTGCCGCGCATCGCCGCTTTCACAGAAGCCGCAATGCTGAGCCTGTTCACTCTTCTGGTATGGCTGCCTGCGATTGTGGCCACGCCGAAAGCACGGTTGCCATGGACGGCGTTCTTCATCTCATGGGCAATCGCGGCGGCAGCTTGGGTGGTGGCCAGCAACATGTCGCGAACACGAGCGACGGCGAAGGGATGATTGCCGCGACTTCATCGAACTTACAGCGAGTTTAACTTCGGCCTGAGGCCATTGCGGTTGAACTTCGCAATACGAGATTTGTGGTGAGAATGTAGTCTCCGTCCGGCGGAGGGCTGCTCAGTCCTTCTACTTCGTTGATCAAAGCCTTAAATGCGAGCTTTGATAATTCGGCCTGAGACATTTGCACCGTGGTCAGCGGAGGAATTGCGAACTGCGCCAGTTTGATGTCATCGAAACCGATGACAGAAAGATCGCGCGGAGTTTCGATTCCCGAATCATAGGCCTGGCGCAGGACTCCGATCGCCGTCAGATCATTCGAGCACATTACCGCAGTCGGAGGAGTGGGCAGAGCATTCAAGCGGCCGAGCGCCTGAACGCCTCCTTCTACCGTGTGATCGCCCGTGATAATGAATTCGGGCGGGACTTCCAAGCCAATTTCTTTCATCGCCTGTTCAAATGCGGCTTTCCGTGCGAGTGATGATTTCAAGTGGATCGGACCAGTAACGAACGCGATGCGCACGTGCCGCAACGCGGCCAAGTGTTGGACCGCCTGGCGAATACCATTCAGGTAATTCACCCGGATGTTTCCTACGCCGGGGACGTGCGGTCCCACATCAACAAATACCAGCGGCACTTTGCGGAAGCGCAGGTGCTCAATCAACGTTTCTTCCATGCCAAAAGTAAGAACAGCTACGCCATCCACCCTGCGCTCGACCATCCGGCGCACCGCCAACTCGGTGCGTTGGGGATCATGGATGGTTGAACTCAACAGGATTTCGTAATTGTTCTGGACGGCAATATCTTCGAAAGATTGAACGATCTCGGGAAAGAAGGGATTGGTAATCTCTGAAACGATAAGCCCGAGAATTCTGGTTCGTCCGGAAACCAAAGCACGCGCCTGAGTATTCGGATAATACCCGAGCTGCTCGATTACCTTCCACACTCGGCGTACAAGTTGCGGGTCAACCGTGGGCACGCGGTTAATGGCACGCGAAACAGTTGCGGTCGAAACTTTTGCGCGGCGCGCGATTTCCTTAATGTCCATAGTCCGCGATACTGCCAATGCTCAGATACCTGGTTTCAAATTTGACACCCGTAGTTCTGGCCCGAGCTATGAGCATCAGCTCTCGACGCGGTTGTACAAACGATATCCCTCCGACATGATTGACGAAAATGGACGAAGCGTAAGCAATCCACCAGCAGTCTTTGCGACCCAGTCACTGGAGGAAGAACTCAGTGCGGTGGCCGACAACAAATCTTCTCGTTTGAGTTTTGCAGAGAGATTGTCTACCGCAAAAAGCGCGATGGGACCGTGCAGCAGTGCCACATTGTTCGGATTTTCATTGTCAATCGCTTCCAGCCGAAGCGGCATTTCGAATTCGATTTCAATGCGATCGCCATCTTTCCAACTGCGCTGTAATGCGAGGAACTTTCCAGGTTCGACAGAGCTCTCCGCACCGCGCCCATTCACGGAAACAGTTGTCTTGGCGCCAGCCCAGGCAGGAATGCGGACATACAAGGTAAACGATTCGGGTCTGGCGAGATTGAGTGAGAGTTGGGTTGTGGCCGCCCGCGGATACTCTGTCATCTGCGTCAGCGAGCATTGCGTGTTGTTCTGCATCCACGACAGGCGCGAAGGGAGGAAGAGATTTACGTAAACACCGTCGCGGCTTTGGTAGTAAGCACTAATGCCGTAGTCGGCGGTCAGTTGGGGGAAAGTGCCGGAGCAGCAGGGCCACTTGTC